>JBDTPR010000708.1:0-3695 GCA_039932635.1 Candidatus Solibacter sp. | reverse complement strand
AAGCACGGGTCTGTGCGGGGGGTGGCTGGCAACGGCCATCCCTACCGCGACGTTCGTCATACGGCGTCTTAGGGCAAGTTAGCAACCGCTCCCTCACGGTCGCGGCTCTGATGGGGTATGGCTCTGCCGGGTGCGCCTACGCCTGAAACTGATGCATCGCCGCGATCGCGCCGTGCTGGTATGCGGCAATCAGCTTGTCCCAGCGCTGATTGGCGGCGTCGTCGATCTGGCGGCGGGCGGGGTCGGCGTCGAACCACGCCAGCGTGCGCCGTATGCCTTCGGCGAACGGCACCGTGGCGCAGAAGCCCGGCACGAAGCGCTTGATCTTGGTATTGTCGAAGACCACGCTCACCGCCTTATCGCCCTTCAAGCCGCCGAGTTTGTCGGGAAAGCAGGCCCCGATGAAATCCGAGGGAATGTGGATGATCTCCGCCTCCACTCCCGCGGCATCGGCCACAACGGCGTAATACTGATCCCACGTCATGACTTCGTCGCTGGTGATGTGAAAGGCGTGGCCGATCGCTTGCGGATGCCCGAGTAGCCCCACCAGTCCCTTGGCGAAATCGGTATTGTGAGTGATCACCCAGAGCGAGGATCCGTCGCCGGGTACGATCACCTTCTTGCCGCGGCGCATACGGTCCACCGCCGTGTAGGATTTCTCCCAGCTATTGACCGCCAGCGTGACCTGGGTTTCTCCATAGGTGAGCGAGGGGCGCACAATCGTGATTGGGAAATCTTCGTCGCGGTAGGCGCGCATCAGGCGATCCTCGCACGCGATCTTATCTCGCGAATACTGCCAGAAGGGGTTCGCCAGCGGCGTCGATTCGGTGATCAGGTAGTGCCGCGAGGGCTTCTGATAGGCGCTGGCCGAGCTGATGAAAATATACTGGCCAATGCGTCCGCGAAACAGGTTGAGATCGCGTTCGATCTGTTCGGGCGTGAAGGCGATCCAGTCCACCACGACGTCGAACTGCTGATCCGCCAGGGCCTTTGCCGCGCCCGCCGCATCGTCCATGTCGAGGGTCAAGGTCTTCACGCCCTCGGGCAGTTTGGCGTTACGCCGTCCACGTGTGGCCAGCGTGAGATCGATACCGCGTTCGGCCGCTAATTGAGTGCTGGCGGTGCTGATAATCCCGGTGCCGCCGATGAATAGAACTCTCATGCAGCATTTGTACTACATTTTTCTTCAAGTCCCGCATTTGTGACCGATAAGACAGACTGTGAGCGCATTCCTCAACCGGGCCGAAGAGATTCTCGAAATCGCCGTCGCCGGTACCGGCGATGCGGGAGATCTCGCCATCGTGATCGATCGCCAGGGCGCCATGCGCATGTTGGAACCCGCAGGTTGGTCGTTGCCTGCAATGTGCGCGGAGTTTGGTGCCGCCGCCGCCTACCGTGTGGAACGCCGCGGCCGCACGGTCCGCGTAGAAGGTTGGGGCGGAGGAGACCGCTGCCTCCTCCAGCGTAGTCTTGAGCCCTCAAGCAGGGCCACGTTTCCGCCCTTTGCCCGCCCCAATTTCCTCGAAAAGTACCACGCCGCCAGCTAGCCGCAATTCGCCCAAAAGTACCTGTGCCTTCACGTACTTCCGTTCGGTACCCAAAGGACTTACGCTCGCGGGGCATCCTCGTGCATCCTCTAATACAGACATCTCAGAGCTATGACACCGGACCTCGATTATTACGAAACGCTCCAGATCAGCCGACACGCTGACATCGAGACCATTCACCGCGTGTATCGCATGATGGCCACGCGCTTTCACCCTGACAACCCGCGCACGGGCGATACCGAAACCTTTCTCCGCCTGAAGCGAGCCTATCAGGTCCTGAGCGATCCAGAGCAGCGGGCAAAGTACGACAAGCTCTGCATGATCGAGGATGAAGGGCCTCTGCCGATCTTCGAACTAAAGGACTTCGTCTATGGCCTGAGCGGCGAGATCAACCGCCGCCTCGGTGTGCTTGCCTTGCTTTACAACCGCCGCCGCACCAACGAGGATAACCCTGGTCTGTCGGTACTCGACCTGGAAAAGCGCATGGCCTTTCCGCGCGAGCATCTGAATTTCGCGCTCTGGTATCTGCGCTCCAAGGGCTACATCCGCCATCTCGAGGACAACTCCGATTGCGGCATCACCGCCGAGGGCATCGATTTCATCGAGAAGCACTCGTCCACCGACGAGTTGGTGAATCGCCTGATTCAGGCCGGCAGTTCCGCGCGGGTGCCCTTCCAGGCCGAATCCGCCGTCGGCGACGCTCAACTCGCGCTCGCCTGCTAAAACACCTGCTGACCAGCCGCGCCGTTGGCGTGAAAAGCTGCTACGTTCAGGGATATCGGGTTCATATATCCTAAACCGGAGCTGACCTATGCTGACGCGACGCGACGCGGCCCGCACTGCCGCCGTAACCGCACTCTCCTATTCCAGAATCCTGGGCGCCAATGACCGGATCGGTCTGGGCGTAATCGGTACCGGCGGACGCGGCACCTACGTAAAGAGCCTTTTCCAGAAAAATGCCGACGTTGAAGTCCTCGCTCTCTGCGACGTTTACCCCGAACGCTTCAAGGAAGCGCTGGCCAGCGCGCCGGCGGCCAAGACCTTCGGCGATCACCGCAAATTGCTTGAGATGACGGAGGTGGACGCCGTCCTGATCGGCTCGCCCGACCACTGGCATAAGGACCATGCGGTGGATTCGATGAACGCCGGCAAAGACGTCTACTCGGAAAAGCCCATGTGCCGCCTGCGCTCGGAAGCCCCCGAGATGTTGAAGGCCGCGCGCTCCACCGGCAGAGTTCTGCAGATCGGCCTGCAGCAGCGCTCCGGCGAAATCTATCTGGAGCCGCTGGAGAAATTCGTCAAGTCGGGAGCCATCGGCAAGATCAGCCATATCGACGCTGTTTGGCATGGCGGCGTTCCCGGACCCCTGCGCAAGGAACCGGCGCGTAAGCCCGGCGATCTGGATTGGCTTCGTTTTCTCGGTCCGGTGACCTACCGCGACTGGAATCCAGGCATGTATTTCAACTTCCGAGCCTTCCTGGAGCTGAACGGAGGCAAGATGACGGATTTCGGCCACCACTGGCTCGATGTCGTGCACATGTACATGGGCGAGCGCGCTCCCCACGCCGCCACCTTCGCCGGTGGTATCTACTTCAATCGCCAGGACGGGCGCACCGCTCCGGACACCTGCAACGCGCTGTTCGAATACGAGGGCTTCAGCGTACTCTTCCAGAGCAACGCTTACGCGGTCGGCGTGCCCTATGGCATCACCTTCCACGGCGATGGCGGCAAACTCTTCGTCAACCGCAATCACTGGGACTTCACGCCGGCCGGCAAGAACGCCGAGACGCTGAAGCGCGATATCCCCGGCGACATTACCTCAGATCACGTGCGCAATTTCCTGGATTGCTGCAAGAGCCGCCGGCGTCCCAATGCCGATGCCGCGGTGGCCGCGATCTCCATTCTGCCGCCGTTGCTGGCGGTGCAATCCTTCCAGGAACAGCGGCGTGTACACTTCGACCCGGTGCGTCTGGAAGTGTTGCCGTTTTAACCTGGGGCCATACGCCGCGCGGGCGGGGTGTGCACAAACAAACCTGACCTTTCGCGTTACGCCACCCCACCGGCCTACGTGTTACTATTCCGTTTCTAGAAAGGGGCACGCCCGTGAAAGTGTACGAAAGCAAGGATATCCGGAACGTTGCTGTAGTG
>JBDTPR010000707.1:0-3697 GCA_039932635.1 Candidatus Solibacter sp. | reverse complement strand
CATGGGCAGCGGCCTGCCGCTTTCACCCGTATACGTCTCCGCCGTGAAAGGCACTGGCGTCACCGGCACCATACGGCCGGATGTTACCGGACTCTCGGTACAGGCGGCGCCGGACGGACGCAACCTGAATCCGCTGGCTTACACGGCGCCGCGGCCGGGACAATGGGGCACGGCGGGCCGGAACTCAATCAAGGGGCCGCATCAGTTCACCATGAACGCATCGTTGGGCCGCACCTTCGCCGAGAATCTCGATTTCCGGATCGACGCCACGAATGTGCTCAATAACGTGACTTATCCGAGTTGGAATACAGTGGTGAGCAGCGCTCAGTTCGGACTGCCGACGACGGCCAATCCCATGCGCAGCCTGCAGGCGACCGTGCGGTGGAGGTTTTAAAGCATGAAAACCATTTCTCTCTCTCTGATTTTCGTGCTCCTGGTGAGCGCACAGCAAGCCACACAGCCTCCGGCGCCCGCTCCCGGACAACAGCCGGCGGCGGCGACACCAACCGGCGGTCTGGTCAAGTTCGCGGCCAGCACCCAACTGGTAATTGAAACCGTCTCCGTGAAAGACAAGAACGGCAACCCGGTGGAAGGCCTCACCGCCAAAGACTTCACCATCACCGAAGACGGCGTCCCGCAGACCATCAGCTTCTGCGAATTCCAGAAGCTCGAAGAGATCATGCCCGCCGAACTCGAACGCCGTCCCGAGGACAAGCCGGCCAGCACTACGCCGACGCCGGCCACGCCCGCGGTCGCCGGCGTCACCGCGCACCAGATTACCCCCGAGAAACCCGGCGACATACGCTATCGCGACCGCCGCCTCATGGCCATGTACTTCGACATGAGCGCGATGCCGGTGCCCGACCAGATCCGCGCCGAAGCCGCGGCCATGAAGTTCGTCAAGACCCAGATGCAGAAGGCCGACCTGATGGCCATCATGGCCTTCAACGGCGCCTCCGTGCAGGTACTGCAGGATTTCACCGATAAGCGGGACGACATCGAAACCGCCATCACCAAGCTCTTCATCACCGACGACGGACTGCTCGGCAGCGACAATGACGAAGCCAGCGCAGACACCGGCGCGGCCTTCGGCGAGAACGATGCCGAGTTCAACCTGTTCACCACGGACCGTCAGCTTGGCGCGCTACAGACCGCCGTCAAGATGCTCGGCACGCTGAACGAAAAGAAGGTGCTGGTCTACTTCGCCAGCGGCCTGCGCCTCAACGGCATCGATAACCAGGCGCAGTTGCAGGCCACCACCAACGCGGCGGTCCGCGCCAACGTATCGTTCTACCCGGTGGACGCGCGCGGACTCGTGGCGCAGTCGCCGATGGGCGATGCCACCAGGGGCTCGGCGGGCGGAGTCGGCATGTACTCCGGCGCGTCGGCCATGGCCATTAACAACACCTTCCAGAAATCGCAGGATACGCTGTACGCCCTGGCTGCCGACACCGGCGGGAAGGCGCTGCTCGATAACAACGATCTCTCCCAGGGCGTGGTCAACGCGCAGAAGGCCATCACCAGCTACTACATCATCGGCTACTACTCGGCCAACACCAACATGGACGGCCGCTTCCGGCGCATCAAGATCACCATGGCAGACCCGAGTTACAAGCTCGACTACCGCCAGGGCTACTATGCCGGCAAGGAATTCAAGAAGTTCACCACGGTCGACAAAGAGCGCCAGTTGATCGACGCCCTGATGTTGGGCGACCCCATCACCGAACTCACCATCGCCATGGAGGTGAATTACTTCCAGCTCAATTCGGCGGAGTATTTCATTCCGGTCGTGGTCAAGATTCCGGGCAGCGAACTCGCCCTCGCCCGTAAGGGCGGCGCCGAGCACACGCTGATCGATTTCATCGGCGAGGTCAGGGACGAATACAACGTCACCGTGGCCAACGTCCGCGATAAGGTGGATATCAAGCTCACTGGCGCCACCGCCGCGCAGCTCGCCAAGCAGCCGATTCAATACGATACCGGCTTCACCCTGCTACCCGGCACTTACAACCTGAAGTTCCTCGCCCGCGACGATGAAACGGGGCGTATCGGGACTTACATCAATAAGTTCGTGGTGCCGAATCTGAATAAGGAAACCAAGCGCATTCCCATCAGTTCCGTGGTGCTGAGCGGACAGCGCGTGGACATGCGCGACTCGCTTTTCACTGCCGGCAAGGATAAGACGCTCTCGCTGGTCAATCCCCTGATTCAGGGCGGCCAGAAACTTATTCCCAGCGTCACCCGCGTCTTCAGCCGTAGCCGCGATATGTATGTCTACCTGCAGGCCTACGAGCGCGGCCAGACGACCATGCAGCCGCTGGTGGCATTCGTCACGTTCTACCGCGGCCAGACCAAGGCGTTCGAGACTTCGCCCCTGCCGGTGACCGAGGGCATGGACCCCAAGTCCAAGGCCGTGCCGCTGGGCTTCAGCCTGGCGCTGAATCAGCTGCAGCCGGGCCGTTACACTGCCCAGGTGACCGTCGTGGATACCACAGGCCAGAAGGCCGCCTTCTGGCAGGCGCCTGTCGTGCTGGTCCAGTAGCTTCCTATTTTAAGGGTGCGGAGCACCTCAATAGGACCGTTGTAAATTGAATATCCGTCCTATTCCTTCTCGCGGATTCTGCCGATAGAGGAATCAGGTTGATTTTTGCGAGGCCCCATCGACAGTGCTGGCTTAGCTTCCGCCGTGGAGCAGGCCGCGGACGGCGTCGTCCTGACCGATACCGAAGGCCGCATACAGTACGTGAACCCCGCGTTCACGGCGCTCACCGGATATAGCGCCGACGAAGCGGTGGGTCAGAATCCCCGGGTTCTGAAGTCGGGGCTGGTACCCGACGCAGTGTACGCAGGGCTGTGGCAGACTATTCGGGCCGGGGACATCTGGCAGGGAGAACTGCTCAATCGTCGCAAAGACGGCACGACGTACCTCGAGGAGATGCGGATCGCCCCGGTATTGGGTGACGGCGGCAGCATCACCGGATACATCGCGATCAAGCGCGATGTCACGGAACGGCGCGCCTCGGAGAAAGCGCAGCGCTTCCTCGCAGCGATCGTGGAGAGCTCTGAAGATGCCATCGCGGCGCTCACCCCGGAGGGCACGATTCTCACATGGAATCGCGGCGCGGAGGCGATCTGCGGCTATACGGCGGCAGAAGCGGTCGGCATGCCGGTGCTGCAACTGGTGGAGTATCCCGACCGCCTGCAGCGCTTCATGGAGCGTGTACTGGCCGGCCAGGTGGTGTCGCAGCACGAGGGAGTGTGCCGCCACAAGAGCGGTCGCAGCATGCTTGTCTCGGTGACGGGGAGCCCGGTACGCGACCGCGACGGCCAGGTGGTGGCGATTTCCGCCATATTGCGCGACATGACGGCACGCCGTAAGACGGAGCAGGCGCTGCGCGAAAGCGAGGAGAAGTTCCGCCAACTGGCGGAGACGATCAGCGAGGTCTTCTGGATTGTGGACCCGGCCACGCTAGCCGTGCTTTACGTCAGCCCGGCGTATGAACAGGTCTGGGGAAGGACTGTAGAGAGCGTTTACCGGGACCCGGCAACCTGGTTCGAGGCCATTCATCCCGACGACCGCGAGACCGCGGCGCGCATGTTGCAGGCACAAATCTCAGGAGCAACGAGCACGGCGGAATTTCGCGTGCAACTGCCGGACGGCAGCGAGAAATGGATCCGCGACCGGGCGTTCCCGGTT
>JBDTPR010000706.1:0-3697 GCA_039932635.1 Candidatus Solibacter sp. | reverse complement strand
GCGAAATCGCAATGGATTCAACGCGCCGACGCCGAATCCGCGGGGTCGCGATAGCAGAAACCCGCCGCCCCGCGCTCTCGCGCCACACTTTCCACCCACACCAAGTCCGACGCCGACCGCGCCAGCACCAGGTGCATAGCCTCTCCCGCGACAAACGGCGGCAGCGGGAAGCATTGCACCCAGATGGGCCCGGCCGTTTTGCGCGCGAAATCGAGCAGAGCCTCCGTGGGCGCCGCGCGCTCCACAAATTGTCCGCGCCTCTTAGTCCACACCGTCGCCGTGTTGACCGCCAGCATCACCGCCAGCACCGCCGTCGCCAGCCGGTGTCCCGCAATTCTCGCCATCGCCAGCCCGACCAGCAGGGCCAGACCCGCGCTCGCCAGGTACACCTGCCGGCTCGGAATCCGCGTGGAGTAGGTGAGGAAGCTGTAGGGCACGAGAGCGATTCCCATCCACCCGAACACGGCCGACAATCCGCGCCACCACCGTAGCCCGGGCGCCACGAAGCGCAGGGCAGCCACCGCCAGCCAGCCGAAAATCCACAGCAACCGCCCCATACTGTGCGGCCACGTCAGCCAGAACGGCGCATGCAGCGAAAAACTGCCGTCCGAAAAGCGGAACGAGTTGGCCCGGCTCTGCGCAATCGATAGCACCGCAAGGCCTGCCAGTACGACGTATGGCGCCAACCGCGGAAGCCGCTTCCGCCACTCCCCAGGCTCCGCCGTCAGCACGAACAGCGGCAGCAGGATCACCGCGGATTCCTTGGACAGCAGCGCCATCGCAAACAGCGCCACGCCTGCCGCCTCCCTGATCCATCCGCGTGCCTCATTCCCGCCGCCCGGCGAACCCATCCAGCACCACAACGACGCCATTCCAAAGCCGAACATCAGCAATTCATTGATCGCCGAGAACCACATCACGGCTTCCTGATGGCCTTCGTACACCGCAAAGAAAAGCGCCGCCCAAAACGCCGACGTCCGCATACGCGGCCACGCCGACGCCACCAGCCACAGCAGCCACGTGCCGGCGATGTGCAGCGCGACGCTCGCCGCGTGATACGCCCACGCCGATGCGCCCGCCGCTTGCCACAGCCCGTACATCGCCCAGTAGCTGGTGGCTCGCAGCCGGAACTGCGCATCCGCCAGCAGCCTCGCCGCTCCCTCCGGCGCGCCGTAACTCAGCGACTGCGCGATATTCGGATAATCGTCCGCGATCAATGGGATGCCGAAGCACGCAATGTACACCACTAGCGCCGCTGCCGCTAGCAGGAATAGCTGTACGGAGACCCGGCGCGGTGGATGAATCGGCAAGATACCAGTCTAGATCCTTGACGCCAGATCGGGCACCGTGCCGCTATTTGGGCAGCAGACGTCGGCACGGCTCTCGTCCTGCCCGCTACCCCATTGATTTGTCGCCCTTTCGCACTCTGGCACGCATCGTGCCGTAGGTATTCCCGGTGTCCCATGCTGAAGATCACGCTGCACGATAGTGCTCATGAATTTCGCCTACAACTGGAAGGGCGCCTGTCGGGGCTCTGGGTTCGCGAGCTCGAACAATGCTGGCAAACCGCCTCTTCCACCACCAAGGGACGGAAAACCGTCCTCGATCTCGGTGAGGTGGATTTCGTCGATCCCGATGGCGAGGCCCTGCTCGCGATCATGCATACGCAGGGTGTCGAGATCGTCGCCGTAACCCCGCTGATTCGCGGCGTGCTGGATGAAGTCTGCCGGGGTTCGGCTTGTGCTACGGTGGGAAAAGCCGGCTCGTCGACTTGATGCCATCTTCCGCACCCCATCCCTACCCACCTGGTCCGGACCCCACCCGCGCGCGTTACGAGACCCTCCTCGAAGTCGCCGAATCCATCGCCGCGCACCGCCAACTATCCACCCTTTTTGCCGACCTCAGCCGCCTTCTCAAACGCCTCGTCCCCTTCGATTTCATCAGCCTGACCTTGGTCGATGCCAACGAGCGTGTGGTCCGCCTCCATATCCTCGAGACCGAGCAGCCCATCATGGGCAAACCGCCTAAAAGCACGCCCTACGACCAGACTCCCACCATCGTCGCGCTGCAGACGCGCCGCCCCTACTACATACCCGATATTGACGCCGAAACCCGCTTCCCCGTCATTCGCGATCTGCTGCGCGCCAACGGCGTGCAATCGGCCTGTATTCTCCCGCTCTTCACCGCGCAGCGCGAACTCGGCGGACTCCACTTCGGTTCCCTGCAAAAGCACGGCTACACCGAGGACGATATCGAGTTTATGGGCCAGGTGGCGCGCCAGGTCGCCGTGGCCGTGGACAACGCGCTGAACTCCGAAGCCGCGGCCGTCTACGAAGCCGATCTCGCCCGCGAGCGCGACCGCCTGCGCACCCTGCTCGAGGTCAACAACGCCGTGGTGGGCTGCCTGGAGACGCGTGAGTTATTTCGCGCCATCGCCGCGTCGCTGCGCCGCAGTTTCGGGCTGGATTATTCCAGCATGCTGCTCTTCGACTCTGAAGCCCAGGCGCTGCGGCTCCACATGTTGGATTTTCCCGACGGCACCGGAGCCATCCGCGAGGACTCCATCGTCAAGCTCGACGACAGCCTCGCCGGCTTCGTTTTCCGCAGTCGCCAGGGTCGCGTTTTCAGCCTGGAGGAGGCGCGTCCTATCTCCCCCTCCACAGCCGCCCTTTTCCAGCGTGAGGGCATACAATCCATCTGCTGCGTACCGCTCCTCTCGCGCGGCATTGCGCTGGGAACGCTCAACGTCGGCTCGCGCCAGCCCGGACGCTTCGGCGGCGACGATCTGGGCTTCATTACCCAGGTGGCAGGACAGGTCGCCATCGCGCTCGATAACGCCCTCTCCTACAAGCGCATCGAGGAACTGAACGCGCGCCTCGCCGAGGAGAAGGTATACCTTGAAGACGAGATACGCACCGACAATCGCTTCGAGGAAATCGTCGGGCAGAGCCGCACGCTCAAGGCCACCCTCAAGCAGTTGGAGACCGTCGCCCCCACCGATTCCAGCGTACTGATCTATGGCGAAACCGGCACCGGCAAGGAATTGCTGGCCCGCGCCATCCACGATCTGAGCTCGCGCAAAAACGGCACCTTCGTCAAACTGAATTGCGCGGCCATTCCCACCGGACTGCTCGAAAGCGAGCTCTTCGGCCACGAGAAGGGTGCCTTCACCGGAGCCATCGCGCAACGCATCGGGCGCTTCGAACTCGCCAACCGCGGCACCATTTTTCTCGACGAGGTGGGCGAAATCCCGATCGAACTCCAATCGAAACTCCTGCGCGTTCTGCAGGAGCGCGAATTTGAGCGCCTGGGCAGTTCGCGCACCATTCGCACCGACGCCCGCCTGGTCGCCGCCACCAATCGCGATCTCGCGGAACTGGTTGAGAAGCGCGAGTTCCGCGCCGATCTCTATTACCGCCTCAACGTCTTCCCCATGACCGCGCCGCCCCTGCGCGACCGCCGCGAAGACATCCCCCTGCTGGTGCGCTACTTCGTCCAGCAATACGCTCGCCGCATGAATCGCCGCATCACCAGCATTCCCACCGAGGCCATGAACGCCCTCGCGCGCTACCACTGGCCCGGCAATATCCGCGAGTTGCAGAACTTCATCGAACGCGCCGTGATTCTCTCCACCGGCAGCACGCTGCAGGTCCCGCTCCGCGAACTCAAGCGCACTCCCGCCGCTGCGGGCGTAGTC
>JBDTPR010000705.1:0-3714 GCA_039932635.1 Candidatus Solibacter sp. | reverse complement strand
GGTGCTGATGCTCGGCCTCACGGCAGGCGTCGAGGATTTCGAAGGCTCCGGTCCCAACCGCGATCAATCCAGCGCCGTGCAGGCCGTGGTGGACGAATATGGCCCCAGCGATTTCACGCAGTCCTATTCGAAATCGGTGGATGCCGCGCTGGTGCTGCCGCAGTTCCTCGGCGGCGATCTCGATCACGAGCGTCCCCTGCACATGCGCGCCAGTCCGCTGAACTGGGTGACCCCCAACGCCGCTCCCACGCTCGCTATCCACGGCACGGCCGATACCTACGTCGCCTACGAGCAATCGCTGTGGATGATCGAGCGCCTGATCGCCGCGGGCGTGCCCGCCGAAATCGAAACCATCACCGGCGCCGGCCACGGCTTCAAGGGCGCCGACGCCCTGCGGGCCGACGAACGAGCCATCGCCTGGTTCGACAAATACCTCAAGCCCGCGCCCTCCGCGCACACCCTGCTGATTTCCGATCACGGCCCCAACGGCGAGATCGCGGAGATCGAATGGCCTAGCGGCAAACTGCTCTGGAAGGCCCCCAACGATCACGGCCACGACGTGCAGGCGCTGCCCAACGGGCACGTGCTCTTCACTATCAATCCGCAGAAGAAGGTGGTGGAACTGGACGGCAACCATAAAGAGGTGTGGACCTATTCCGAAGGTCTGGAGCATCCCATCGCGGCGCAGCGCCTGGCCAACGGCAATACGCTGATCGGCGATGCGCGCCTCGGCAAGGTGATTGAGGTGACGCCCGATAAGCGCGTGGTATGGAAGTACGAGAGCGCGGATCTTGCGGGCATGCGTTCGCGCAATGCACACCGCACTGAGGCTGGCACCACGCTGGTGGCGGTGGAGGCCGAGGCCAAACTGATCGAGGTGGATCAGGCGGGCAAAATCGTGTGGCAGTGGCAGGCTTCCAATCCTACGGTGCGCAAGTTGTATATGGGCCGCCGCCTGGCCAACGGCAACACCGTGATCTCACTCTCTGACCCCGGCGAACTGGTGGAAGTGGACCGCGCGGGCAAAGTCGTGCGCAGCATCGGCGGCACAGACCCCGCGATCAAAATGGGATGGGCGTCGGGCTTCGCGCTCCTGCCCGATGGCAGCGTGCTGATCAACGACTACACCGGCCGCCGCATCATCGAGGTGGACCCCAAGGGCAAGGTGACGAACCAGTGGCGCACCGGGTCGCGCACCATCGCCAGTATCGACGTAGTCCGGTAATCTAAGGAGTCGGGTCTGCCCGTAGTCACCTACATGAAACGTACTCTGTGGATTGCCAAACTCGCCCTCGCGCTTGCCGTAGCGCAACTGCTCCCCGCCCAGGATGCCGCCCTGGTGCTGCGCACCTCCGTCTCGTACGGAACGCAAAAGGCCACCGTGCCGATGACCGACGAGCAGAAGAAGCAGGTGGACGACCTGAATCGCGAGGCGCAGCAGGCCAATCAGGCGGGCAAGTATGGCGACGCCATGCGCGCGCTGTATCACGGCATGGCGGTGATGGCTAAGGTGCCGTGGTCGCCGGCCGTGGAGTACAGCTTTTCGCTGCAGGGCAAGTTGGATCACGCGATCGTGGAACCGGGCGCGCCCCTCGGCATCACGCTGACGCCGCTCTACCCCACGCCTGCCGCGGCGGAAAGCAAAATGAGTGCCGCGGTGTGGCTGATGCCGGTCTTGAAAGACGGCGTGCCCAAAGAAGTGCTCGCGATCAAGATTACGCCCTCTTCCGTTCCGGTGGTCGAGGGCGTGCCGCTCGACGTCCCTGCCGGCGACTACATCGTCGAAGTCCGTCTGGCAGCCGATGGCGAAGCACCCACTCCCGCCGCGCGCGGTGCATTCGTGAAGACGCTGCCCGTCCACATCGACACGCTCGCCGCTTCACTTCATCAGTTGGGCGCGCGTCTCATGAAGGCGCCGAAGAAGGACGCCCTGACGACTGCCGAATACGCCATCACGCTCTACCAGCGTGCCGATTCGGGCGAGATCAATCCGGGACGTGTGGATTACCGCGCCGAGTTCGCCGCCGCCAACTCCATCCTGGATGCGCTCGATGCGGGCAAGGACCCGTTCGCCGGCAAGCACGGCGATTCGCGTCGCGCCTACCTTTCCACAGTGGACAATACGCGGCAGCCCTACCGCCTCTTCGTGCCCGAAAAGTACGACGGCACAAAGGCTACTCCGCTCGTGGTGGCGCTGCACGGCATGGGGGGCGACGAGAACAGCATGTTCGATTCGTATTCCAACGGACTCCTGAAGCGCGAGGCGGAACGCGCCGGCTTCCTGGTGGTCTGCCCCAAGGGCCGCGGCAGCGCCGCGATGTATCGGGGCGATGCCGAGCAGGACGTGATGGACGTGCTCGCGGAGGTTCGCAAGACTTATAAGGTAGACTCCGCGCGCATCTATCTGATGGGGCATTCGATGGGCGCATACGGCACGTGGAGCACGGCGATGGACTACCCCGAACTCTTCGCCGCATTGGCGCCGATCTCGGGCGGCGGCAATCCCGCGGGCATGGTGAAGATCAAGGGCATTCCGCAATACGTCGTGCATGGCGATGACGACCGCACGGTCAATGTGTCCCAATCGCGAACCATGGTGGAAGCGGGCAAAAAGGCGGGCGCTGACATTACTTACGTGGAAGTCCCGGGTGGCAGCCACGTTGGCGTGGCCGCGCCGGCATTCCCCAAGATCATCGACTTCTTCCTCGCACACGCGAAGAAATAGTCTATCCCTTTCAGTAAGTTGCAGAATTAATTGCAGTCCAGCGTTACCCTCGGTACGGTTTGGGCGTCTTTTACTGGTTCCACCTAGCCCGAAGTGTATCCAATCGTAAGGAGTTTGTGAATGTACCGGAATTTGCGAATGATAATGCTGGCATTATGCGCTGTTGGCGCGATGTGCGCGCAGGACGATCCCCCCGCGCCGCAGGCCCCCGCAGGCGGTGGTGGTGGCGGCCGCGGCGGGCTGGGCGGCGGCGCCGCGGCGGTTGCCGACCCGCAACCTTACGATCGTGTGATCACCAAGGAAGCCAAGACGTCCAAGGGCCTGTTCACCGTCCACCAGATTAAGGAACGCTACTACTACGAGATTCCGAAACACGAACTGGGGAAGGATCTCCTCTGGAACTCGCAGATCGCCAAGACAACGGCGGGCGCCGGATATGGCGGCGGTCAGTTGACCAACCACGTGATCCGCTGGGAATTGAAGGGCAATCGCGTCCTCATGCTGGGCGTGGACTATAGCGTGACCGCGAACCCCGACGAGCCCATCGCGCTCGCCGTGAAGAACGCCAATAACGAGGCAATCATCCAGGCGTTCCCCGTGGCGGCGTTTGCCAAGGACGGTGCCCCAGTCATTGAGGTGACGCGCCTGTTCACCGGCGACCTGCAGGAATTCAGCGCGCGCCAGCGCATCGGCGCGACCGGTGTGGATGCCACGCGTACCTTCATCGAGCACATCAACGCGTTCCCGGAGAATCTGGAGACCGAAGTCACGGTGACTTATACGCGCACCGCGGGCGGCGGCGCGCCGGCCGGCGGCGGAGGCGGCGGCGGCTTGGGCGGCGGACAAATGCGCGGCAACAGCGCCACCGTGGTGCTGCATCATTCCATGGTGCGTCTGCCCGAGAAACCCATGACGCCCCGCCTCTTCGACGAGCGCGTCGGCTACTTCACCACCAGCACCATGGACTACTCGCGCTCCGAATACAAAGC
>JBDTPR010000704.1:0-3728 GCA_039932635.1 Candidatus Solibacter sp. | reverse complement strand
CCGGTCCGTCCGACATAGCCGTTCAGTCGTTGCCGCATCCTATGCCCCGCCTTCGGGGGGCACGGGGCGACGCACCGGCCCGCTGTAGCGATAGGGAATTTCCCTCGGCATCGGCCCCATGATACGGCGGCCCCGCTGCTTCTGCTCCCAGGCGTGGGCGAGGATGCCGACTGCGCGCGAAAGGATGAACAGCCCGCGCCCGAGCTCGGGCTCGAAGCCAAGCTCGCAGAACACCACGGCGGTGACGCCAGCGTGACGTTCAAGGAAATCAGCCTGCACTAAGGGGCCCGAAGCAGAGCCGCGACCGTAAGGGAGCGTTTGCTACCTTTGCCTGGGCGCCGCGTGCCGACCGCTCCCTAACGGTCGCGGCTCTGCTTGTGATTCAACTCCGTCAATGTAAGATGGCACATGCGCGTTTTTCTCCTGCTGCTGCTCGCGACCGCCGCCCCGGCGCAGACTGCGTACCAATCGCTGGCGCGTGGCGTCCTCAAGGAACTGATCGAGATCAACACCACCGACACCACCGGCGATAACACGCGCGCCGCCGAGGCCATGGCCGCGCGTTTCCGTAAGTCCGGATATCCCGAAGCCGACGTGAAAGTCCTGGGGCCCCAGCCGAAGAAGGGGAACCTGGTGGTGCGCCTGCGCGGCACCGGCGCTGCCAAACCCGTCCTCTTCATCGGCCATATCGATGTGGTGGAAGCGCTGCGCAGCGATTGGAGCGTCGATCCCTTCAAATTCACCGAGCAGGGCGGCTTCTTCTACGGCCGCGGCACCCAGGACACCAAGGGCAACGACGCCATGATGGTGGCCGCCTTCCTGCGCATGAAGCAGGAGAACTTCCGCCCGTCGCGCGACTTGATCCTGGCGCTGACATCCGACGAGGAGACCGGGCCGGCGAATGGCGTGGACTGGCTCGTGACCCAACATCGCGATCTGATCGACGCCGAGTATTGCATCAATACCGACGGCGGCGGCGGCCTGTTGAAGAACGATAAACCGGTGGCGCTGGACATGGAGGCCGCCGAGAAGATCTTCCTGAGCTTCAAGCTCGAAGTGACCGATGCCGGCGGGCATAGCTCCCTGCCCACCAAAACGAACCCAATTTTTCGGCTCTCCGACGCCCTCTCGCGGCTCGGGAAGTTCGATTTTCCCGTCCACCTGTTCGACGTGACGCGGTCCTATTTCGAAAGCAGCGCCAGCCTGGAAGGCGGGCAGGACGGCGAGGACATGAAGCGCCTGGTGCAGAATCCCAACGATCCCGCGGTGATCGCCCGCCTCTCCGCTACCCCACGCTTCAACGCCACCATGAGGACCACGTGCGTGGCCACCCAACTCGCGGGCGGGCACGCCGAGAACGCGCTGCCTCAATTGGCCACCGCGACCGTGAACTGCCGCATCCTTCCTGTAGAGAAACCCGACGATATCCAGAAGACGCTGGAAGGCGTGCTGGCCGATCCCGGCATCAAGATCAGCCGTTTGGCGGAACCGGTCCTGGCCCAACAGAAGCCGATGGATCCCAAAGTGGTGAAACTGGTGAAGGACACCAGCCAGAAGATTTGGCCCGGTTTGCCGATGCTCATCTCCATGGCAACGGGCGCGTCCGATTCGATCTATCTGCTGCGCGCCGGGATGCCGGTCTATAGCGCCGGCGGGCTCTTCCTGGACGAGCACGAGATCCGCGCACACGGCCGCGACGAGAGGATTTCCGCCAAGTGGTTCGACCTGGGCGCCGATTTCATGTACGAACTGGCGACCGCCGTAGGACGCTAACCTTAGGCAGCCTAAGGCGAAGCCCTTTGTAATGTTTTTGTCGGAGGCGCAGGCGCACGCCCGAATCCTGCTAGTGTTAAGGAGTTACGCATCATAAACTCTGATAACTTGTCATGATTCAACAACATCCCAAAGGATCTCAGGCCCGCATCCTCCTCTCCTCCGTGTTCGGACCCTACGCGCAGGATGACAACTTCGGCAGCCGCTCCATCAACCCGATGGAGCTTTATCACAACCAGGTCACGCGCGGCCAGGGGTCGTTCTCCCTGCGCAGTTTCCACCGCTCGTGGGGCATCCTGATGATCCAGGGGAATATTAGCGCTCCGTGCGCGGTGCTGGATTTCCCCACGCGCGAAGCGTTTGCGCGCGAACTGACGGAACATAAATACGATATCGTCGGCATCTCGTCGATCATCGTGAACATCGGAAAGGCGCAGGAAATGTGCCGCATGGTGCGCGAACTTTCGCCCGGCACCACGGTGGTGGTGGGCGGTCACATCGCCGCTATCCCCGATGTCGAAAAGATGTTGGACGCGGACCACATCGTGAAGGGCGACGGCATCGCCTGGATGCGCGAATACCTCGGCGAAGATGTCGAGGCGCCCATCCACCACCCGGATTTCTCCTCCGCGTTCGATTTGCGGGTGCTCGGTGTGAAGATCCCGGCGGCGGCAGACACCACGTCGGCGACCATCATTTCGTCGGTGGGTTGCCCGATGGGGTGCAACTTCTGTACTACCAGCGCGTTCTTCGGCGGCAAGGGCAAAATCCTCAACTTCTACGAGACCGGCGAGCAGCTTTTCCACCTCATGGAGCACGCCGAAAAGACGCGCGGCAAGCAGCAGTTCTTCATCATGGACGAGAATTTCCTGCTCCAGAAGCGCCGCGTGATGGAGTTGCTGGCGCTGATGAAGGCGGGCAATAAGAGCTGGACGTTCAACATCTTCTCGTCGGCCAACGCGATCGCCAAGTACACCTATGAGGAACTGGTGGAAATCGGTATCGCCACCATCTGGCTGGGGTTGGAATCGCCCAAATCCAACTACGCCAAACTGAACGGCGCGGATACCATCAAACTGGCGCGCGAACTGCGCGAGCACGGCATCGTGCTGCTGGGGTCCACCATCATCGGGCTGGAACACCACACGCCGGAGAATATTTACGACGAGATCGAGTACGCGGTCTCGCATGGCACCGACCTGCACCAGTTCATGCTGTATACGCCGGTGCCCGGCACGCCGCTGTACTTCGAGATGAAGGAACAGGGGCGCATGCTGGATATCGACCTGGCCGACATCCACGGACAACACGCGTTCAATTTCAAGCACGCGGCCATCTCGCGCGAGGAATCCACCAAGGCCCTGGCGTGGGCCTTCCACCGCGATTTCGAGGTCAACGGTCCCAGCCTGTACCGGATCGCCAGCAGCACGTTCGCGGGCTATATGCGCCATAAGAATCATCCGGATCCGCGTGTTAGGGCGCGCTGGATGCGGGAGCGGCGCACTCTGCGGCACGCCTGGGTTGGGTTCGTCTGGGCAATGGAGAAGCGCCTGACGCGCTCGAATCCCGAGGTCTCGGCGAAGATCCGCAAGCTGCGCAAAGAGATGGAGCAGGAGTTCGGATTGATCGCCGTGCTCGCAGGGAAGCTCATCGGCCCGGTATTGTGGTGGACCAGCAAACGTGAGGAGAAGCGCCTGGCCGCGGGCCAGACCTACGAGCCCACGCCGATCATCGAGCGGACCAATTGGGCGGCAGGCGACACACGCCGCGCGCAATCGCCGGCCGTGTTCACGCCGCGCCGCCTGGCGCCGCAATTGATCAGCCTGGAAACCGGAGAAAGCTCCAGCGGCGACTAATAGCCGTGAATGAATCGCATGACCGAGCGTCAATCCGAGCCGCGACCGTTAGGGAGCGTCTGCTTTGCGCCTTTCCATATCAAACGGTCCCATACTCTC
>JBDTPR010000703.1:0-3735 GCA_039932635.1 Candidatus Solibacter sp. | reverse complement strand
GGCCGCCGATCCTAATGGGATCGATCTGGCACTGCAGCGAATGTACAACCAGGACTATCAGTCCGCTCATGAGCACCTCGACAAGTACATTGCGACACGTCCGCAGGATCCGGTGCCATACGCCTTTCGTGCGTCAGCGTACCTCTTTTATGAATTGGACAGGTTGGGCGTCCTGGAGAGCGAGTTCCTGACCGACGACAACCAGATCGCGGAGAAGAAGAAAAAACTGGAGCCCGATCCGGCGACGCGTGAGAAGTTTGTCCGCGCCGTGCACGACGTAGAAACGCGCGCCGACTTAATCTTGAAGACAAATCCGAATGATACGGAGGCTTTGTTCGCCATGTGTATCGCGCAGGGCGTGGCGACGGACTACATGGCCTTCGTCGAGAAGAAGCAGTTCTCCAGTCTCTCGGTGGCGAAGAAGAGCAACACCTACGCGCAGCGATTACTCAAGATCGACCCCAAATATTACGACGCATATCTGACAGCAGGGATCACGGAGTACATGATCGGCAGTCTGCCGTTCTTCGTAAAGTGGTTCGTGAAATTCGATAACGTAGCGGGCAGCAAAGAGAAAGGCGTCGACCGCCTGAGACTGGTGGCGCGCGAAGGACATTACTTCCGGCCATTCTCGAAAATTATGCTGAGCATCATCGCGCTGCGCGAGAAGCGGCCGCAGGAAGCCCAGCAGTGGCTCACCGAGCTGGCGCAGGCGTACCCGGAAAACAAGTTGTTCCGCAAGGAACTGACCAAGGTCACCACCAAGCTGGCGAGCAACGGGAATTAGCGTTCAGGGTCAGGCGACGCGAGTCACGCGACGCTCATTTTGATCAACTGCTCCGCATTCTTCAGCGCCTCGGGCGTGAGCTTGTGGCCGCTGAGCATGCGGCCGACTTCGCGAGTGCGCGCTTCTCCATCCAATTCCTCGATGACCGCCACCGTGCGGCCGCGGCTCTCCTGCTTCTCGACGCGATAGTGATGGTCGGCGAATGACGCAATCTGCGGCAGGTGCGTCACGCATAGTACCTGATTCGCCGCCGCCAGTTTCTTGAGCCGGCGGCCCACTCCTTCAGCGGCACTGCCGCCCACGCCGGTGTCCACTTCGTCGAACACAAGGGTGCGGATCACCGTGGTTTTGGGCCCGGCGAGACAGGTCTTCAGCGCGAGGGCAAGGCGCGAAATTTCACCGCCGGAGGCAACCTTTTCGAGCGGCTTCGGCTCTTCGCCCACGTTCGGTGAGACCAGGAATTCGATGCGGTCCGCGCCCGCCGGAGACCAGGGCGCTGAGGCGATCGATACCCGGAAGACGGTGCGCTCCATGGCCAGTTGAGCGAGCTCGGTTTCCACGCGCTTCTCCAAACGTCGCGCGGCCGACTGGCGGCTCCCGGTGAGCGCGGCGGCGGCCTTCTCGAATTCGGTGCCGAGCCGCTTGCGTTCTTTACGCAGCGTCTCCATGCGTCCGCCGGCGGATTCCACTGTCGCGATCTGCGTGCGCACTTCCTCCAGGAATGCGAGGATCTCCGCGATGGTGTGGCCGTACTTGCGCTTCAGGCGCGCGATGGCTTCCAGGCGAGTCTCCACTTCTTCAAGGCGGCCGGGATTGGCTTCGAGCCCCGAGAGATAATCGCGTAGCGTGTAGGCCGCCTCCTCCAAACTCAATTCGGCGGACTTGAGGTGTTCGCGGAGGCCTTCCAGGCTGGAATCGATGCGGCAGAGTTCGTCGGTGCGCTTGGCCGCGATGCGAGTCAGCGCCACCGCGGATTCGGGATTCTCGTAGAGCGCGTCGTAGGCGCTGCCCGCGCTCTCCTGGAGTTTCTGGACGTTCTGCAGGACACGGCGTTCATTCTCGAGTTGCGTGTCTTCCTCAGGCAACAGGGCGGCGCTTTCAATTTCGTTGCGCTGGAAGCTCCAGAGATCGAGCAGGCGGAGTTTCTCCTGCTCGTTGCGCTCGAGCTCTTCGAGTTCCGCCGAAGTGGTGCGCCAGTCATGGAAGAGAGCCGCAACGGAATCGAGCAGCGCGCGATTGGCGGCGAACGCGTCGAGCATGTCGCGCTGCGCTTCCGGCGAGAAGAGCAATTGCTGATCGTGCTGGCCGTGAATGTCGCCGAGCATCGGGGCGAGTTCCTTGAGCACCGCGACGGCGACGGGGCGGCTGCCGACGAAGGCGCGCGATTTTCCGCTGGCCAGAATCTCGCGCTCGATCAGCAGTTCGCCTTCTTCAATTTCCAGGCCGGCGGGTTCCAGTATGCGGCGCACTGCCGCCTGGTCGCGAACCTCGAAGATGCCCGCGACGCGCGCGCGCGCTTCTCCGGTGCGCACCATTTCAGCCGACGCGCGGCTGCCCAACAACAAACCTAGGGCATCCACCACGATGGACTTGCCACTCCCGGTCTCGCCTGTAAGCAGATTTAGGCCGGAATGGAAATGAACGCGCAACCGCTCCACCACGGCATAATTTTCAACTACGAGTTCGAGCAGCATGCAATGCCGATTATAACCAGTGGTCCATTCCATGCGCCAAGGCGACGAACCAAGTACTGACGCGCACCGACTTTTTGAAGCATCATCGCGTCTCTATGTTAGATTTGAAATTAGGAGACGAATTGCTCTTCGAGACTCCGGTTGCCTTCCTTCTACAAACAGATCTCTGGGAAATGGTCCAGCATAACGGCCCCGCCGGTATGGCTGTGCTGGGTATACTGATCTGTTTCTCCGTCTATTCGTGGACGATCATTTTTTCTAAGCTCAGCTCATTGCGCGGCGCCGGTAAGGCGAACTCGCGCTTCCTGCGCGCCTTCCGCAAAGCCAGCGGCATGGAAGCCGTGATGGTGGCGAGCGAGCAGTTCCGCCCTTCTCCGCTGGTGGCGGTTTTCGATTTCGGCTACGAAGAACTGGAGCGCCAGGTGAAGGCGCGCGGCAGCGTCACCAATCGCAACGCTCTTGAGCGTACGCTGCAATTAGGTGTCAGCGAAGAGCTCGCCAAGTTGGAACGCAATATGAGCTGGCTTGCGACCACCGCGTCCGTCACTCCATTTATCGGGCTAATGGGCACGGTAATGGGCATCATTCGCGCGTTTCAGGATTTGGGCGCGATGGGGTCTACCAGTCTGAAGGCCGTGGCGCCTGGAATCTCAGAGGCGCTGATTGCCACCGCGGTGGGTTTGTTCGCGGCGATCCCGGCGGCGATTTTCTACAATTACTTCGGCTACCTGATCCGTGAGTTGGGCGCGCGCATGGACGACTTCTCGCTCGAGTTCCTCAATCTTGCGGAGCGCACGTTCGGCGGAGAGTAAGTTATGGCAATTTCCACCAACGGCGGCGGAAATCGATCTCGCAGGCGCAGCGCCGCCACGCTCTCGGAGATCAATGTCACTCCCTTCGTGGATGTGGTGCTGGTGCTGCTCATCATCTTCATGTTGACTGCGCACGTGATGGAATTCGGCATCGAAGTGGATGTGCCCAAGGTGCGCGCGGTGAAAGAAAGCGCGCAGGAGATGCCGGTCGTCACCATCACCAAAGAGGGCGTGATCAAGCTCAATACCGACGACGTGAACATCAACAGCCTGGCGGCCACCATCCGGCAGAAGTATGGTAAGGCCAAGGGCGTCTACGTTCGCGCCGACAAGGAAACCATCTGGGACCCGATCGCGCAGGTGACCTCTGAGTTGGGCGCCGCCGGCTTCCAGGTCAACATGGTGACGCAGCCCGAGGACTCGTCATCGAAGGGCCGCAAGT
>JBDTPR010000702.1:0-3737 GCA_039932635.1 Candidatus Solibacter sp. | reverse complement strand
TCACGGTGCCTCCTACCGGGGCGTAGACCGTGCTCTGCATCTTCATGGCTTCCATTACCAGAAGACGATCGCCTTTCTTTAATTTCTGATTCAGCGGCTTCGCGATCGGCGGCGCTCGCCTGCACAAGGCAGTGGCTAATACTGCTGGCTTACTAACTATAGATAACTTGTTAATTACCTTTTCGTCTCATACAGTACAGATGGGAGATCATGGCAAACTGATGGTGTGCTCGAAGGCCCACGCGAAATCTGGTCTCTGAGAAGAAGACACAAAGATGAGAAACTGCTTCCGAGCGTACCCGATAATCTTACTCTGCTCGACACTGGCTCCGCTGTCGGTCAGTCCCGTTTTCGCGCAAGAAGCCCCGAAAATTACCAACGTGACGAACGCGGCTAATTCCGCGGATAAGTTTCCTTCCCTGGCGCCGGGAGAAGTGGCGGCCATTGTGGGCGCCAACTTAGCGGATTCCACCGCCTCCGCCGCCCCGCCGCAGGGGGTGCTGAGTGGCGTCGAAGTGCGCTTCGTCAGCGGCAGTTCCGAATTCCTGGCCAGCCTGGTATACGTCAGCCCCACCGTGATTAGCTTTGTCGTGCCGTATATTCCGAATTTCGAAGCTCAGAACACGAGTATCACGCTTGTCAAAGGCGGAAAACGCTACGCCGGCTTGACGAGTCCCGGCCAGGTTACGGTGGGCGCGGTTGGATTCGAGACTTCACCCAACCCCGCACTTTATGACGAGCCAATCACACTCACGGCACATGTGACCGAAATACAAGGTTATCCGGGATCGCGAATCAATACCGGGGGAGCCGTGACCTTCATGGACGGCGAAACTCCGCTGCAAATGATCAAGTTGTCCAACGTCATCACTTATACAGATATGCCGCCCTCGCGCCGCTACGATATTTCGTACACAACCTCGAGGCTGGAGACCGGGGAGCACGCACTTTGGGTGCGTTATAGCGGCGATAGCAGCAATAAGGCTGGAATCTCGGGTACGATTCCGCAGGTTGTCAAGAAGCCGGAAATCACGATCTGGTCGAGCCCCAACCCGTCGCTACTCGGTCATTCGGTCGGGTTGGTGGCGACATTTTCGCCGGCAACTTGTACCGGGAGCGTGGACTTCTTCGATGAGACGCACCAACTCGGAACGGCCACTATTGAGCGTGGCAGGGCATTGCTCCTCACGTCTGCCATCCCATTGGGGAACCACCCCATTACGGTGAGATACAACGGGGACGGCACTTGTCCCGCGTTAGTATATGGACCGGCAAACGACTACACCTACCGGACCACAAGCCAAACCGTGTACTAGCGAAACATCAGGTGACCGACACAGATTGCAGGCGGGTTCTAAATGTTCCCGCCGACGCCAGTCCGCAAGCAATACGCCAGGCCTATCTCGATCTCGCTCGAGTCTGGCATCCCGACCGATTTCAATCGGATGAACGGCTGCGTGAGATTGCCGGGGAGCATCTCCGCGAAATCAATGACGCCTTCGCGGTGTTAAAGGATCGAGGTTCGCCGGGGATGCCGCCCCGGCAGGAACAGGCGAATGGCGGCGGGAGGGCGGCCGGCGGTCAGGCGAGCGCGACTGCGACCGAAGAGCCGGTCCGAACGCGGCCGGAGCCGGGACGGAATCCGACCTGGAGTTCCTCGTGGGCGCCGTCGCCGCGTTTCGGGTACAGCAGGTCCATTAGCTTGCTCACCAACAACGCTGCGCGTGCGGTACTGGTGGCGATCCTGCTGGCCGTGCCGTACATGGCGGTGTCTCGTTTGAGCAGCCTGCTGCGGATTCCCAGCCTGACCAACAACATGATTTCGCCGCTCCAGCCGAAGATCCTCAGTCCGATGCGAATCATCGATCCACACAGCGAAGTATCGGTGGCGGCGGAGACTTTGGCGAACTGGGCGCGTGGAGATGGCATCGATCTTTGGCAACCGGTGCAACCGCGAAGTGCCAGTTCACAGGCCACCGCGGTCCGGCGCGAGGACAGCGGAAAAGCACCGGCGGCCGCACACCGGAGCAGCAAACGCCCGGTAGAGAGTTCGACGCATACCGCGGCGCCGTCGAACGGCACGGAACTGATTCGGGCGGGGCGGCAGTCCGGCGCCGGAGAGTTGCGGGTGACGAACCACACCGGGCTGGAAGCGGTTTTCCAACTGGTGAGCGAGAATCGAGTGCGGCGCGCCGTGTACGTGGCGCCGAACGGGAGCGTGACTCTGCGGTCCATTCCGATTGGGGTCTACTATCTGCACGTGGAATTGGGCAGGGATCTGGACGCGGAACACCTACGGTTCCTGAGCGACAAAGCGACGCCGTCACCGTTGGGACCATTCCAATTTCTGCAAATCACGTCGGAGACTGGGACGGCCGGCAGTCAATTCGACGTCGTATTGAATCCGCAATAGGTTGTGAGGGGGAGGCATCATCAATCGATCACCGGGCGAACTGCGCTCGCCTGATCGGGCAAGACTGCCTACCCCACGAGACCTGAAGCACAGCGGCGATCCAGCTTGCGGGAAATGCCCACACTCCAGGGCGAACTGCGCTCGCTGGAAGATCTATCCCGCTGCGTGTCAGCCGATCACGAGGAGCAGATCTTTGGCTTCTACTTGCTGGCCTGGCGTGACCAGGAGCTGGGTCACGGTGCCTCCTACCGGGGCGTAGACCGTGCTCTGCATCTTCATGGCTTCCATCACCAGTAGACGATCACCTTTCTTTAGCTTCTGATTCAGGGTGACCGCTACCGTCGAGACCACGCCGGGGATCGGGGCTCCGATCTGGCCGGGCTGGGCGGGGTCGGCCTTGGGCTTGGCCTGCTCGGTGACTTCGAGCTGGCGATCGCGGATGGTGACTTCGCGCGGTTGTCCATTCAATTCGAAGAAGACCGTGCGCGTACCGTCGGGGTGCGGCTCGCCGACGGTGAGGAACTTGATGACCAACGCTTTGCCGGGTTCGAGTTCGACCGAGATATCGCTGCCGCGGTCCATGCCGAAGTGGAATTGCGGGGTGGGCAGCACGTCCACATCGCCCCAATTCTGGCGGGCTTTGGCGAACTTCAGGAAGACGTCGGGATACATCAGGTAGCTGAGGACTTCGTCGTGCACCGGCTTGCGTCCGATCTTCTTTTCGATGGCGGCGGCAGTGGCTTTGAGATCGACGGGCGGAAGTTGCGCGCCGGGACGTCCCTTGCGCGGCTTCTCGCCTTTGAGAATGATCTTCTGCAACTTCTTCGGCCAGCCTCCGCCGGGTTCGCCGAGCGAGCCCATGAACATATCGATCACGCTCGAGGGCAGGGTCAGGGTGTGATCGATGGGCTGCTTGGAGAACTCTTCCATCGTCATATTGTGATTGACCAGGAAGATGGCCATGTCGCCGACCACTTTGCTGGAGGGCGTGACCTTGACGATATCGCCGAAGGCCATGTTGACGTCGGCATAGGTGCGCGCGATATCGTGCCAGCGCTCGCCGAGGCCCATGGATTCGGCCTGCTCCTTGAGATTGGTGTACTGGCCGCCCGGCATCTCGTGCAGATAGACCTCGGCGGTGCCGGACTTCGGGCCGGTATCGAAAGGCGCGTAGTATTCGCGTACGACTTCCCAGTAATCGGCGCAGGCGTTGAGGGCGTCGAGATCGAGTCCGGTATCGCGCCTGGTGTGATCGAGCGCGGCGACGATGGAGTTGAGATTGGGCTGGCTGGTGGCGCCACTCATGGATGCGATGGCGGCGTCG
>JBDTPR010000701.1:0-3737 GCA_039932635.1 Candidatus Solibacter sp. | reverse complement strand
TATTCCCGCAGTCATCGTTGCCAACGCACTAAATATCCAGAAGCGACCGCAGGGCGACGCCACCATCCAGAATGCACAACGGCGTTTCCAGCAGGGCAAGCGTGCCTACCAAGGTCAGGATCTCGTCACCGCGCGTCGAGAGTTCGACCGTGCCATCGATCTCATGCTGGAAGCCAGCGAACAGGGGTTGATCGACCGCCAGCAGTACGAGCGGCAATTGGACGAGATGGTGGACAGCATCCACCGCTACGACTTGGCGGAACTGGGTGCGGCGGCTGTGGTGGAGCAAGGCAGGTTCGAAAAGGCTCCGTTGGAAGACATCCTGCAGATGACCTTCCCGGTGGATCCCAAACTGAAGGACAAAGTGCGGGCTCAGGTGGCGGCCACCACCTCCCAATTGCCACTGTCGGTCAACGACGCGGTGCTAGGCTACATCAACTACTTCTCCAACCGGGGCCACCGGACCCTGCTGTACGGTTTGCAGCGCTCCGGCCGCTACCGGCCGATGATCCAGCGCATCCTCGATGAGGAAGGCATTCCGCAGGAATTGATTCACCTGGCGCAGGCCGAATCGGGCTTTATTCCGCGTGCGGTATCGCGGGCGGCTGCCGGCGGCATGTGGCAGTTCCTGAAATGGCGCGGCAATGAATACGGCTTGAAACAGTCGGCTTACACCGACGATCGCATGGACCCCGAAAAGGCCACGCGCGCCGCCGCCCGCCATCTGCGCGATCTTTACACGGAGTTCGGCGACTGGTATCTGGCCATCGCGGCCTACAATTGCGGACCGGGCAACGTGGAGAAAGCGGTCGAGCGGACCGGGTACGCGGATTTCTGGGAACTGCGTGCGCGCGGCGCCCTGCCGGCCGAGACCACGAATTACGTGCCGATCATCCTCGCGATGACCATCATGGAGAAGAATGCGGCCGAATATGGGATCGAGGGCTTCACGCTCGATCCGCCGCTGGACTACGACACAGTCGAGACCACCGCGCCCACCAGTCTGACCTTGGTTGCAGATATTCTCGACATGCCGTTCACGGAACTGTCGGCGCTGAATCCGGCCAGCCTGCGAGGTATGGTGCCGGAAAGCTACGCGATTCACGTCCCCAAGGGGAGCGGGAACCAGTTGTCGGCGGCCATGCAGATGATTCCGGGCAACCGAATGGATGCTTGGCGCATGCACCGCGTCAGCACGGGCGAGACTCTGGCCACCATCGGCAAGCGCTACGGCGTCACCCCAGCGAACATCGTGTCGGCGAATCGTATGGAATCGGCCCAGGCCATGGAAGGCGACCGGTTGCTGATTCCGGCGGTACAGCGGATTCAGATCGCTCCTCCGGCAGTGAAGACGGCTGCCAGGAAGACGACCACAGCTTCCGCCTCACGGCGCAAGAGCACCGGTAAGCGGACCCTCACCGCCTCGGCGGCGGCACGCAAGACTTCGGCCAAGGCCGCCCTGGTCGCGCGCAGCGGCGGCAATTAACTCTTAGGGTTCATCAATTAGGGTTCACCAATCGGCCCACGAACAGGATGGCCCCTGTGCGTGTGTCGCGGATCATGAAGAGGAACGGGTGATCGGCGCGGAAGACCACTGGCGGCTCCGGTATGCGCGCGGAGGTCAGACTCACCGTGATCCCGGTCGCGGCGGCGGCTTCCGTCCCTTGCTCCGACACATCGACGAACGCCTTGTGGACCACTTCGGAGATCGCCAGGCCGCCTCGCTGGTTGATGCCCGAAAAATCGGCTTTGGCGGTGAAGGCTGTGGGCATCCCCAAGGCAGAGAGCGTCTTGGGCAGGGAGAATGACGATTCGGCGCGGAACTTCGGTAGGCTCACCTGCACATTCCGAGAGGTGAGACTGCCGAGCCAGCCAGTAAGGCTTTCGACATTTAGGGAAGTCTCGAGTTCGGAAAGTTTGCCGGATGTCTTGGGCAGCAGAATGTCGAAGGCGATCCCCGTGCCTGCATAGCGCATCTCGAGAATCTGGGCGGACGGTGTCTCGGCGTAGCCGAAGTGTCCTGTTTGGTTCATGAAATTGGCTTGGGCGGTGGCGCCTCCACCCAGGATGAAGGGCGCGGATTGGGTGAGTTTAGGCGCGAAAGGGAGCTGCCACTTGCCGTAAAAGTAGATGGCGCTGGTGAGCACGAGGCGGGTCCGGGCGTCGAAGGCTCCGGACGGGAAGAGATCCTTGATGCGATTCTTGGTCTGCTCTTCGGTCCAGCGGTTGATTTGGGATCGCGCGGCTTCGGGATTGGCGCCGAAATCGAGCGTCACTGGCGGGGCTTGGTAGCTGTTGCGGAGTGTGTTCTCGAAGGCCTGCTGGATGTCGAATCCCTTTTGCACCCAGAGGCCGTTGGCGGTGCGGAGTTCATTGCCCCCGGCGTTGCCGGCCTTGGTGAGGTCGGCAAGCAGGGCGCCAAGTTTGGCGTCAAAGGCCGAATCCGGTTGCAGGTGCAGGACGGACTGAATTTCCCCGGCGGTTTGGCCGCCCGCGCCGGCGAGCGCCATGGATAGGGCAGTCGCGATGTTGAAGGGCGAGAGAATGAGGTTCGCGTCGCCGCGAGCGAGTTGTTTGTAGATGTCGGTGGTGAAGGCGTTGATTGGGGGCGTTGCACCGGAGTCGGCGGCGGGCAGGGCGCCGGCAAGCAGAATCGAAAGCAAAAATCGTTTCATTAGGGCCTCCCTACCATAATGTCGCGATTGAGGTAGTCCTTTCAGTGGGCAGCGTTGGAAGAGCTTTTGATGGCGCCCACCCTAACTAAGGCGCCAGAGCCGCGGCCGCATGCATGGACGCGATGGTCAAGCCGGTCAGGGTGTCGAACAACTCGACAGAAGAGACCACGGCGCCGCGGGCCACCCGGATACATGGCACGATTTCACCTCGGCGTGCAGGGAGCCCCGCCTCCGTGGTCCGAAAATCCAGCGAGCCGCCGGTGCCCGGCTGAAGGGTCGTCGTGACCTGCCTTAGGATGCGGCCCTGGGTGTCGTGAAATATCAACGTGACCTCGCAGGGTGAGCTTCCCATAGCGCTGGTCGGATCGTCCGGACAGAACGCGTTGACACGCGCGGTGTCGAAGCCGATGAGGCCGGCCAGGCCGAAGTGGACCTCCCCGGCGGTGGCGACGGGCTGATCGCTCCAGTTGCGGAAGAGACGGGTGCGGAGGGTGAAGTTGTCGAACAGTTGCAGGTTCGATGCGACCGCTCCGCTGGCGACTCGAATGCAGGGGATGACGTCGCCGCGCCTGGGTTGAGACCGGCGTCCGCCAACTTGAAATCCGCGAAGCCGCCGGTGTCCGGCTTCAAAGTCATTGCCGACTGTTTCAAAATCAGGCCCCCGGTGTCGTGAAAGTGGAATTCGAGCCGGCATGGCGCCTCCGCTCGCGGCCCCTCCGGCAGGCAAAACGCCGCCAGCCGAACGGTTTCGATGGGAGTGATGCCGATCTGGCCGTAGTGGAAATCGGCCGCGCCGGCAAGGGCCGGAACCATCAGACAGCAGGCAAACCAAACCACGCGTTTGTGCATGTATTACTCCTTGGTTGAATGAACTGCGGTGGAGACCCGCCGCCCGCCACGAGCGGTCCATACCGTCACGGCAAGCGCGCCCGCCACCAGCGGGAGTGAGCCTGGTTCCGGAACACCGCTGCTTGGTCCGAACGATTCGGTGTAGTCAGGGAATAGCCGTTCACCGGCACACCACCGACGCAGAGATATACTTCGTCGCGAACCCGTCGGCGA
>JBDTPR010000700.1:0-3747 GCA_039932635.1 Candidatus Solibacter sp. | reverse complement strand
TGTGTCCGGGAGTTTTGCCTGGAACGCGGGTCTGGCACTCGACTTGCGTAACTAAATCAGGGAAGGTACCTTCAAAATGCCGGAAGTGATGGAAGAAATAGGCAAATCGCAGCGGCTCCCCAGTGCCGAGCCGCCCGCCCCGCGCCGCTCGCCCGTGAAGTTTATTCTTCTGGGCATGCTGATTATCGGTGTGGCGGGCGGGGTGTGGGCTTATTACCACTTCCGCGACCGCGTCTCCAGCGACGACGCCCAGGTGGACGCCCACATCCTCGCCGTGGCCCCCAAAATCTCCGGCAACGTGATCGAAGTGTTGGTGAAGGACAACCAGCCGGTCAAAGCCGGCGACATCCTGGTGCGCATCGACCCCCGCGATTACCAGGCGCGTGTGGAGATCGCCCGTGCCGCCGTGTTGCAGGCCCAGAGCCAGTTGAATACCGCGCAGACGGTGGTGCCGCTGACCAGCGAAACCACCCAGTCCGGCACCTCCGGAGCGGCCGCCCAGTTGGCCGACGCCCAGGCCGACCTGGAGCGCGCCCGCCTGGCCGCGCAGCAGGCTGCCAGTTCCGACATCGCCGTGGCCGAAGCCAATGTGCGCACCCGCCAGGCGGGCAACGAACGGGCGCAGGCTGATTTAGCCCGAATGAAGCCGCTGCTCGACAAAGCCGAAATCCCCCGCCTGCAATACGATGCGTACCAGGCGGCGGCGCGCGTGGCGGAAAGTGAACTGCACGCCGCGCAGCAGCAGCTATCGAGTGTGCAGCAGACGGCCGGCATCCGGCAGGCCTCAGTCCAGTCCGCACAGTCCAAGGTCAGTCTGGCGCAGGCGCAGGTACAGGCATCGCAGGCCAATCGCAAACAGGTAGATGTGCGTCGCGCCGAAACCGGTACCGCTTCAGCGGGTGTCAACGCCGCGCGCGCCAACCTCGCCAACGCCGAGTTGCAGTTGAGTTATGCCTCCATTGTTGCGCCCATGGATGGGGTTGTGACCCGTAAGTCTGTGGAACCGGGACAGATCGTCCAGCCCGGCCAGAGCCTGATGGCGCTGATCCCGCTGCATGACGTGTGGGTCACTGCCAACTTCAAGGAGACCCAACTGGCTCACGTGCGCCCAGGCATGCCCGCCGAAATCAAGGTCGATATGTACGGCGAGTCGGTCTCCGGCCATGTGGACTCGATCGCCAGCGCTACCGGCAGCCGGCTCAGCTTGCTGCCGCCCGAGAACGCCACCGGCAACTTCGTCAAGGTGGTGCAGCGCATCCCTGTAAAAATCCTGATCGATAATTCCCACGGTCTGGTGCTCCGCCCCGGCATGAACGTGGATGCCACGATCTTCACAAAATAGTCTGCTTCCGCACAGAGGCAGACAGAGTGCGGATTCCAGGGCATGAGGGCTTATCTGTTGGGGATCCTCACCGCATCCCTTCTTATGGCCGTGGATGAGCGGCAGTTGGCGTTGATGCTGAAGGCGCAGTCGGATTTCGATCGCGTCGAGATGGCAGTTCGGCCGCGCATTCCGGAGACCGACGCGTGCGTACAATCGCAGGCCGCCGCGCTCTCCGTGAGTGCACCCACCGAACGCGCTCTGTTGCTGTATCGAAAGGGTTTCTGCACTCTGGCGGGCGCTGCCGCGACTCGCCAGGGTAGCCAGTTCCTGGACGCCGCCGCCGAATTCGACAAGGCGATCGCCGCCTGGCCCGAGCGCATACGCAAACCATCCAAAGACGCCGTGCCAGAGCCCGTCTCCTCGGCACTGCGCGTTTACGCTGCCATCGGGCGTCTTCAGGGTAGTACTGGGAGTGAGGCGACCGCCGCCGCAAGCCGTGAAATTTCAACCGCCTTGAATCCCGCAGTATGTAATTCCAACCTGATGCCAGCGGCTACCTGCACCCAGGTGCTGGCCGCCGGCAGCGAGTGGCTTGGCTGGATCGCATTGAGGGACGGTCGGGTTGACGAGGCTGCGCGGCTGCTCGCGCCAGTTCCCGATTCCAGTTGGCGGAAGTGGGCCGAAGGGCGCCGGGAGTTCGAAGCCGCGCGATATCCAGCGGCTTCGACCCAATACGTTGCCGCCATCGAGCAGTGGAAGCGCACCTGGAATGGTGAAGGGCCTACCTTTCGCCAAGCCTTAGGGCCGCGACCCGCGCTGCCGATAGCCTTGGCGGATTATGGCGCCGCGCGCATGCTCGCCGGCGACCTGGAGGGGGCAATCGTAACACTGAACGCCTCGTTGCAGGCTGACCCCAAGAACGCCCACGCGCTATTCCTGCGCGCCCGCGCCAAGGAACTCTCTGGGAAGCAGGAAGAGGCGCTCGCCGATTACAACCTGGCCAGCCGCAATGCGTTTGCCGAGGCGCGGGATTTGGCCAGCGGTGAGGCCCACCTCTATCGTGGAGTCGTACTGATGCGCCGCCGTGAATTTGCGCGCGCCGAGGAGGAGTTTGCCAGCGCCCTGACCTTCGAAATGACGGGCTCACTGCGCCCCGATGCGCAGGCCTGGCGTCATTTTGCGGCTGTATTGCAGGGCGGGTGCGGACCTGCCCGCGACAGCTTAACGCAGGCGCTGGCCACGGTTTCTCCCTTTTTCCCGCGCGACGAAGCGCGTGCCGCCGCGGCCGCCTGTAGTGTCACTTCCGAGCGCCGCTAAAAGCGTCGGCCATGCTCCGCGGTGTGTGCTACAGTGCAGGGTAAGATGGCTAAGAGCGTCAACAAAGTAATCATGATCGGACATCTTGGCAAAGATGCCGAGACCAAATTCACCCCCAGCGGACTTTCCGTCTCCAAGTTCACCCTGGCGACCAATCGTTCCACCAAAGACCAGTCATCCGGTGAGTGGAAAGACGTCACGGACTGGCACAATATCGCCGTGTGGAAAACCGACCACATCGCAAATTTTCTGCTGAAGGGTAAGCAAGTCTACCTGGAAGGCCGCCTGGAAAGTCGGAGTTACGAGGATAAAGAGGGGCAGAAGAAGTACTTCACGGAAGTCATCTGCGACGCCCAAAATGTAGTGTTGCTGGGTGGTGGCGGCGGCCGTTCTGAAGGCTCGGAAGGCGGCGGTGAGTACACCCAAAGACCCGTCTCCATGCCGCGCTCCGCACAGCGTCCGCAGGCATCCGCCCCGTCGCCAGCGCCCGATGACTTCGGCCAGGGCATTACCGACGACGACGTTCCGTTCTGACTCGGGTATTTGGGGAAGTGTTCAGTTTCCCCTGGATTCTTGTGTCTTTGCTGCTTCGTTTGAGATTTGTTGTTGGGCGTCGCGAATCGCGTAGGCCGGAGTGATTTGCGACGCCCAACAACAGCCGCCTGACAGCCCTCCTGCTTCGCTTTTAGGTGTGTCCAGTTTCAGCGGCGACCTTCGGATTGGATCGGGTAGTGTCCATCTTGTCCACTTTCGATTTCCTAAAAACCGATCCTCCGTTGTGTCGTCTGATCAGTTCATGGCGGAAACGGCTTCCGGCGTTCAACGACCATTCACGGTGCTGCGCGTGGTTCTTGAGAACGGGGAGCGCTTGCCGTGCTTGGTCGATTCGGCCACATGGCTCCCTGTACGCGTGGGGACGCGGTGGGCGGTCCGGCACCGCCGATACCGAGTTCAGTCTTCGACGCTCGTAAGCAACCTTCGGGTTCTCTGCCGTCTGTATGTTTGGGCGCAGCAGACTGCCGGGTTCGATCTGGACGGCTTCCTGACCACGGGCAAAGTCTTGGACAGCCGTCTGGTCGAATCCCTTGCGTCCGAACTGCGCTCCA
>JBDTPR010000699.1:0-3754 GCA_039932635.1 Candidatus Solibacter sp. | reverse complement strand
GACGCCAACACCGGCAAGCGCATCTGGCACTTCCAGGCCGTCAAGCACGACCTCTGGGATCGCGACTTCCCCTCGCCCCCCACCCTCGTCACCGTGCGCCAGAACGGCCGCCGCATCGACGCCGTGGCCCAGACCACCAAGCACGGCTACGTCTTCCTATTCGATCGAGCCACCGGCAAGCCGCTCTTCCCCATCGAGTCGCGCAAATACCCCGCCAGCAATGTCCCCGGCGAAGTCGCCGCCGAAACCCAGTCGCTGCCCACTCGCCCCGCCCCCTTCGCGCGCCAGACCCTCACCCCCGACATGCTGACCAACCGCCCGAGGCCCACGCCTGGGCGCTCGAACAATTCGCCAAATTCATCAGCGCCGGCCAGTTCGTTCCCCCCAGCGTCGGCAAGCCCACCATCATCTTCCCGGGCTTCGATGGCGGCGCCGAATGGGGAGGCTCCGCCTTCGATCCCGATAACGGCCTGCTCTACGTCAATTCCACCGAGATGGCGTGGACCGAAGCCCTCGCCGAAACCGGTACCGGCATGTCGGGCCGCCAACTCTACCTCACCCAATGCGCCGTCTGTCACCGTGACGATCGCACCGGCGCGCCCCCCCAAACCCCCGCCCTCATCGATCTCGGCGCCCGCCGCAAGCCCGCCGAAATCGCCGCCGTGATCCGTCAGGGCGCCGGCCGCATGCCGGCCTTCCCGAATCTCGCGCGCCCCGCCATCGATGCCCTGGTGCAGTTCGTCATGAGCGGCGAGGACAAAGAGCTGGAAAGCCAGGCGCCCTCGCCCATCGATATGAAGTACCGCTTCACCGGCTACAACAAATTCCTCGATCCCGAAGGCTACCCGGCGATTGCGCCGCCTTGGGGCACGCTCAACGCCATCAATCTGAGCACCGGCGAATACGCCTGGAAGATCCCCTTCGGCGAGTACCCGGAACTTGCCGCCAAGGGCGTGAAGAATACCGGCGCCGAAAACTACGGAGGCCCCATCGTCACCGCCGGCGGACTCCTCTTCATCGCCGCCACCAGCTTCGACAAGAAGTTCCGAGCCTTCGATAAGGACACCGGCAAACTCCTCTGGGAAACCACGCTGCCCTTCGCCGGCAACGCCACTCCCGCCACCTACGAAGCCGGAGGCCGCCAATTCGTCGTCATCGCCGCCGGAGGAGGAAAGTCGCGCGAACCCTCCGGAGCCACCTACGTAGCCTTCGCTCTGCCGGATCGCACAAGATAGCGAAGTCCGCGTGAATCCGTCTTCACTTGTGGCCGATTCTTTGCCCACCAACGGCAGGGAAAGGGACGTTTCACGCCGCCGGCCCTCCGCAACTACCGGCTCGCGGGACGCCCACATCCCGGGCGCCCCGACAGGACTGCGCCGCGCCGCAACGCCGGCAGTGCTTACGGGCCGAGTCCCGCGCCACTCATTCCTCCTTGCACGCGTCGAATTTGGCTACTGAGGGCGGCTTGGAAGGGTTGTTATATTCGAGCAGCGCCGTCATCTCGCTCAAGCAGCCCCAGCCGGTGTAGTCGATCTTGAATGCACGCGAAGCGTCGGTGATCATCAGCTTGTTGCGGAACGTGGGGTGGTCGGCGACGTAGGTGATGAACGCAATGGTGTTCGGTCCCGAGGGCAGCGATCCGGCCACGGGGAAGATTTCAAAGCGGTAATAATCCGTGCCGGCGGTCGTGTACAAGAACTTCGAGCGTGTTGTGAATCGCACCTGAGTGTCGTGATCGAGGCCCGCCATCAGCTTATCCAGTCTCTCTTGGTCGCCCGATAACGCTGCGCCTCGGATCTCAAGACTTTTCACGATCTGATCGCGGCTCTTCTGAGCTTCCGCAGCAGCGTTCAATGCCCTGGCCCCGGCCTGCCTCGCCTGCCGTTCCGCATCGCGGGCCGTCATGCTCTCGCGTTCGGCCTTCACGAAACCTCCCACGGCGAGCAGGGCGCTAATCACGGCGATCGCAGATACCACGGAAACGATCGTCACTTGGCGGCGGCTCCGGCGTAGATCCTGCCGTTCTCTCTCGTGCTGCGCCTCTTCCTGAGCCCGCGCCACCGCCCGGCGCTCTTCTTCTGCCTTCTCCAGCAGATGCCGCCGGTCGCGGCTGGCGCGTACCACGCCGGTCAGAAGATCGTGCGTCAACTCCATCCTCTCGACCCCGGCCCGCTCCTCCGCGCGGAGCAAACGGCCTTGTACAAGTTTGTCGATCGCCTCCCTCGTTACACCAGGTTCGCTGAGTGCGTTCTCTAGCGCGACGCTATCGCGGAAGCCGGACACTGTCAGAAGTCGGTCCTCCACGAAATGGCGAACTGCCGGAGGGACCTCGGACATGCTTGTCGTGTAGAACTCCTCGAGCACCTGCTCCTGCGATCCCTTCAACAACTCGGCTGTGATCTTTGCATCACCGCGCGACCGCCGCTTGGTATTCAGTTCCCGGCACACCACGCTCAGCAATGCTGGCTCGACATCCAGGTTCGTCAGGGGCCCTCCAGTCCGGTCTGCGGCCACGAAGCGAACGATTTCTTCGGCAACGTCCTTATCCACCAGTTGCGCCGGTTGCGCGACGACGCGGAGCGCCGCCGCTCCATTCATCCGGAGCAGGCGAAAACGATTCGTTCCAAGCGCCGGCATACGGGGGCGCAGTGGTTCTAATTCCGCCAGAAAATCTTCGCGAAGGCTTAGCAGGATCTTATAGGGATGGCGCGAGAACACGAAGCCTTTCGTCTGCTCAGGTTCGCTGTCCAGTAGCTTCTTAACGGCTGACGGGACTCGCCCTTCGGCCAGGTCGCCAATCTGTTCGAGCAACCCTGCCGTGGCTGCGCTCCGCTCGGCATCGATCTGCCCCAACGTGAACGCCTCCTCGAATTGATCGAACACGAGAAGCGGAACCACCGGGCGGTTGCGCTCATTCCAGAAGTCGTTCTCCTGCCGGTGGAAGTATTCCCAGAGAGTCTCCCCGGGCTTGGCGCCGGGAGGCTCGACGTCGAATTCCTGTGCCTGCGCCGCAATCGCCTTGATAACTTGCTGAATGAGGTCGGGTGCTTCGGCGGCGTAGCTGAGCCGGAGGTACACCGGAAACGTGTTCTCATTGCGCAGTTGCGGAAACAGCCCGGCCTGCAAAAGGGAAGACTTGCCCAAGCCGGAGAGCCCGAAGAGCACCGTGAGCCGCTCGCGCATCACCAGCCGGTACAACTCCTCCGCCTCAGTCTCGCGACCATGGAAGAATTGCTGGTCGACCTCGCGAAACGGGGATAGCCCGGGCCACGGATCATCGTCGGAAAGATTTTGAATGCCAGGCGAGGCCGACGCCAGCGTCATGCAGCCACCGCTTTGGCCTTCTGATAGGCGCGGTACAGGTCGCGAACACGCGCGACGAACTCCTCAGTAGGCTCGCCCCCAAGCAGCTTTTCGGACTGAACAGCCGCGAAACGCGCCGGTAGATCCGGATGATTGATGGGCGTGTCGTCGATAATTACTGGAAGCAGAAATGCCGCGTCTGGCGAGAAAGAAACCTTCTCCGCCTCCTCCAGCGCAAGGTTCCATTCCTTCCGAAAATACCGCCGGTCGGGCGTCAGGGTTCGCCGCGAGATGATGGGCACAAATAGCGAGCATTTCTCGATGTACATCCGGAGCTTGGCATCCCAGGCATTGCCGGCATGCAGTTGTTCCGTGTCAAGGAACACGTCTACCCGGGCCTTCTCCAGCGCCGATTTAATGCGCTGCACGATCTCCGCGTCACCGCTTGCGT
>JBDTPR010000698.1:0-3757 GCA_039932635.1 Candidatus Solibacter sp. | reverse complement strand
GCAATTCCTCGTAATCGATGGGCTTGGTGATGTAGTCGTACGCGCCCGCCTTCATCGCCGCCACCGCCGTTTGCACCGTACCGAACGCCGTCACCAGCACCACCGCGGTCTGCGGATACTGCTCGCGCACCTTGCGCAGCAGCTCGAGCCCGCTGATGCCCGGCATCTTGAGATCGGTAATCACCAGCGCGGGCGCATCCTCTTCGATCATGCGCAGCGCTTCATCGCCGTTCGCCGCCGTGACGGCCGCGTACCCCGCCTCTTCCAACTGCATCTGCGTGATGCGGCGCAGGCTCTCGTCATCGTCCACCACCAGTACGTTCTTATGCCTCATGCTGTCTCTCGCGATGCACCGGCAGGAATAGCGAAAACGTGGTGCCCTTCTCCCCATTCGCCTCGGCGGTCAGAATCCCTCCGTGCTGCTCTACGATCTGGTGCGCCACCGAGAGTCCCAGCCCGGTACCGGTCTGCTTGGTGGTGAAGAACGGATCGAAAATCCGGTCGCGATCCTGCGCGTCGATCCCGCACCCCTGATCGCGCACCTGGAGCAACACCCGTCCACCGCGCATCTCGCCGCTCAGCACGACCTCGCCGCCCTCCGGCATCGCCTGAATCGCATTAATCATCAGGTTGAGCAGTACTTGCGTAAGCAGTTCCGGATCGCCCTCGAACTTGGCCAGTCCCGGGTCCACCTGCCGCCGCAGCACGATTTCGGAGTGCCCCCCGGCGGCGTGTTCCGCCAATCGAAGTACGGAATCGAACAGCTGCCCCGCCTCGATGGTCTGAAACCGCGGCTCCTTCGGCCTGGCGAAATCCAGGAAGTGCGTCAGCAGATCGTCGAGACGCCGGCTTTCCTTAACGATGATCGCCGCACACTCGCTATCTCGCTTCTCCAATTTCGCGTTGCGCTGCAGAATCCCGGCGGCGCCAGCGATGCTCGCCAGCGGATTTCGTACCTCATGGGCCAATCCGGCCGACAGCTGTCCCAAAGCGAACAGTCGCTCTGCGCGCTTCATGCTCTCGAAATTGTCCTGTAGCCTACGGTAGACCTCCGTCAGCCGCGCCGTGGTCCGCTCCAATTCCGCGCGCTGCCGGCGCCCCCGCTCCGCCAGCACGCCCGTGAGCAGCCCCGCCGCGCAAAATAAGGGAATTTCCCAAAGTTGATCGATCGCATAGTTAGGCGACGTGGTCCACGTAATCCAATTGTGCGGTGCGTTGGACAGGGCAGCCAGCAGGGCCGTCCCCAATCCGCCGGCCCACCCGAAACTCAGGCCCGCGAATACGATGGGCAGGTAATACAGGTGCTGCAGCGCGTTGTGCCAATGCAATTCGCGGACCGGAGTGAGCGTGTGCAACACGCTGATCGCCACCAGCGCGCCTAACACAGCCCCCGCTCGCAATCCCACCGGAGTTTCGTGCCTTATCAAAGCACCAGTCTACCCCGCATTCGCTCTCTGGCCCCTCACGTGCACCTAAGAGAAACGTTAAATGCCCGAATCCCTGTTTCCGATGTCCGAATACTGGTGGATGTACCTGGCATTCACCGCGTTGGTGATCGTCCTCCTGTCGGTGGACCTCCTCCTGCACCACAAGGAAAAGCCGATCTCCTTCCGCAATGCCGCCACCTGGACCGCGGTCTGGATCTCGCTCGCCTTCGCCTTCAGCTACGCCCTGAACCTGTTCGTATCCGCGCGCCATTCGCCCGCCATCGGACGCCAGGTCAGCCTCGAATTTCTGGCCGGCTACGTCGTCGAGGAGTCGCTCTCCATCGACAACATGTTCGTCTTCGCGCTGGTCTTCCGCTACTTCGCGGTGCCCTCGCGCTTCCAGCACAAGGTGCTGTTCTACGGCGTGCTCGGGGCCATGATCTTCCGCGCGATCTTCATCGCCGGAGGCAGCGCGCTGATCCGCTTCGAGTGGGTGATGATCGTCTTCGGCATCTTCCTGATCTTCACCGGCGTCCGCATGGCGCTCTCGAAGGACGAGCACATCAACCCGGGCGACAGCATGATCATTCGCTGGGTGCGCCGCTTCATGCCGATCACGCCCGAGTATCACGGCGCGCGCTTTCTGGTCACCATCGATGGTGTTCGCCACATCACGCCGCTGATGGTCGTACTGCTCTTCCTCGAGACCACCGACCTGCTCTTCGCAGTGGATTCCGTGCCCGCCGTCTTCGGCGTGACGCGCGAACCTTTCGTGGTCTACACGTCGAATGTATTCGCGATCTTGGGCTTGCGCTCCATGTTCTTCCTGCTGGCCGGGGCGATCGATCGCTTCCACCTTCTAAAGCACGGTCTCTCGCTGGTGCTGATCTTTGTCGGCCTCAAAATGGTGTGGCTCGATCACGCTTTCGGCGGCCGCTTCCCCATTGGTATCTCGCTCGCGATCATCGGTACCGTGATCGTGGGCTCCATCGCGCTCTCGCTGATGTTTCCGAAATCGGCGTCGAACCCCAAGCCCGTGGCGCGCCGAGTCCTGCGGCCCGCCGCGGGCGTCGCGTTCTTAATCCTCGCCGTGGTGGGAGTGCTCTATGCGGCCGGGCCAGGTCACGCTATGTTGCCGATGCCCGCCCTGGAAAACTTCAGCGACGCCACGCTCTATTGGGCTGCCGCCTGCAATCTGGTGTGTGCCGTGCTTCTGCTACTTAGGCAGCCGCCGGCGCAACGCCCTTCACCATAGTCAACAGCATCACCACTTCCGTGCGCGCCTTGATCCCGTGCTCCAGATACGGCGCCATGTAAACGAACGTTCCTTCCACCGCCTCCTGCGTCTCCGTGCCCAGGCGCACCGTGGCCTCGCCCTTCAGGAAAGTCAGCGTCGCGGGATAGGGCGCGGTGTGCGCCGAGAGTTCCTGCCCCGGCGCGAAGCCGAAGAGAATCACCTTGCTGCGATCGTCACCATGCAGCGTCTGGCTCAAAATGCCATTTTCGGGAGTCTTGGCCTGCTCGCGCAAATCGCGCGTGTAAACGTAGGATTCGGTCTTCATGCTTTGAGCTTGTCACCTGCGCACGAGCAATGCAGTGACCGCGGTCACACGCCGCCCTGGGGACGCAGGGCGCGCGCGATCAGCGCCAGCCCTCCCACCAGCAGGATCAGCATGATCAAAGTATTCAGCAGGCTGGTGGGCTGAAACCAGATGTGCAGATTGGCAATCACACCGGCCAGAATGAAGAGCGCTCCGCCCGCCGTCAGCAGCCAGCCCAGCGTGGGACGCCCGCCGAAGAATAGGATCGCAATGCCGATCAGCATCGGAATTAATGTGATCCCGAACGTGTTCCCCCCGTAGAAGCCCCAGTAGCCGCCGCCCACGGTCACCTGGTTGGAAATCAGATACGCCCCGAAGCACGCCATCGCGAAGCCCAGCAGGAAACTCCCCAGGCCGCCCGGCGTACCGCCCACGTCGCTCATCCGATGGTCTGCCATCAGTCCGAGGATATCACCCTGAATACGTGACACACTAGGAGTTCCACGCCCCCATGAATGAGCTTCTACGCCTTTCCGCCACCCAGCAGGCCCGCCTGATTCGCGAGCGCGAAATCACTTCCGTCGAACTCGTGGAAACTCACCTGGCGCGCATCGACGAAGTCAATCCCCTCATCAACGCCGCCATTGAAGTCTTCCGCGAACAGGCCCTCGATGCCGCGCGCGCCGCCGATCGCACCCCCTCCAGCGGACCCTTGCATGGAGTCCCCTTCAGCATCAAAGACTCCATCGAAATCGCCGGCGCGCGCTGTACCGCGGGCACCCTCGGACG
>JBDTPR010000697.1:0-3789 GCA_039932635.1 Candidatus Solibacter sp. | reverse complement strand
GGAAGTCGCCGAGTTGAAAAGAGCCTTCGAAGACTTCCGCCGCAATTTCGAGTAGGCCCTTTTTGTGAGGCCGGTAGTCTTACTGCCGCCCGTGAGCCGTTCCCAGCTCTTTTCCGGCGTTCCCCAGCATGAGGAATTTTTCACTGGGTAACGTACTCCTACTGGGCGCAATAACAGGGATTTCCGGCTTCGCACAGGCGCCCACCGGGCTCTCCGTCAGAGCTGCCAGCAATAAGAAAATCGATCTCGCCTGGAGCGGCGCCGGCCCCAACTACACCGTCCAACGCCGCACTCTGGGCGGCGCCTACGGCAATCTGGCAACTGTGACCACCGCCGCGTACTCCGACACCACTATCGACGCCTACACCACCTACCAATACCAGGTCGTGGCCAATCTGACCGCCGGAGCCTCCGCCCCTTCCAATCAGGTCACCGCCGGCCCGCCCTCCGCCGGCATCAGCGTCTTATCCCAGGCCCCTCCCGACGCCGCCGGCGCCTATGGCTACGACCTCAGCATGGCTCTCGACCCCAACGGCGATCCCGCCTTCGCCTTCATCCACCAGGACCCCAACACCGATAGCGACTACTCCGATTCCATCCTCTACTTCCGCTCCTGGAACCGCGTCGCCTATTCGTGGAACCCGCTCGTCAAAGTCGCCACCATCGGCGACGCCGCCACCTACTTCCACAACACGTTGTCGCTGGCCTGCGATTCCAGCACCGGCGCTTTCGCCATCTTCACCGAATTCAATCAAGGCGCCGGTGTCCGTCTCTACGCCTCCACAGACGGCGCCACCTGGTCGCTGAAGACTACGTACACCACCGCGGGAAGCGGCATCACCGCCCCGGTAGTCGCCCTGACCAATGGCAACGTCTTTCTCGCCTCCAACATCGATTCCACAGGCATACGCTACGTCACCGGACAGCTCAGCGCCAACCCTTCCACCTGGCTATCCAAGACGTCGCCCACGGTGGCCAATACCTATCCGCCCCCGCCCTCCACCACCATCGCCATCGCCGTCGACAGCGCCGGGAACCCCGGCATCGCCTACTGGGTCGACGACGCCGTCGTGAGTTACAACCGCGTCCTCCTCTACTGGCGTCCGGCCGGCAGTGCCACCCCTGTTCGCATCATGGACAGCCAGGGCAGGCAGAGCGACGGAATTTCGGTCCGAATGGTCTATCGCAACCTCAACCCGCGCGTGATCGCTTATGTCCAGCGCGACGACGCGGATTTCGGAGTCGCAGTCCACTTCGCCAAGTCGGACGACGGCGGCAACACCTGGCCCCGCGTCATCGTCATCCCACCGGACGGCAACTCTTCCACCGATGCGCCCTTCGATCTCGCCATCGACTCCGCCGACCACGGCGCCGTCGGCTTCGGGCAGAATGGCGGCACGGGCAACAACTCCTGCTTCGGCCCCAAACTCGCCACGTCCGCCAACCTCGCCACCTGGAAGACCTGCGGCATTCCCGGCGCTACCTCCACCGGCAATTTCACCAGCTACTCCGGCGCCGTCGCGCTGGCCTACGGCGGCAACGATAAGCTCTACTACGCGTGGTGGGATCATCAGGCATCTCCCGCCGGCGTCTACCTCTATCGCGAACCGCCCGCAGGCGCCAATAACAGTCCGTCAATCTCCACCGTGGTCAACGGCGCCACCTTCCAACCCGGTATCGTCGCCGGTTCCTGGACCACGATCACCGGCGCCAATCTCTCCGACACCTCGCGCACCTGGCAGGACAGCGATTTCGCCAATGGCAGCGTGCTGCCCACAACGCTGAGCGGCGTTTCCGTGAAGATCAACGGCCTGAACGCGCCCGTCTATTACATCAGCCCCACGCAGCTCAACGTACAGGCGCCCGCCGGCATCAGCGGCAGTGTGCCAGTGGTGGTTACCAAGAATGGAGCGATTAGTGCGTCCGTGAACGCCACCGTCGCGGCCAACGCTCCCGGGCTGTTCACCTATACCCTTGGCGGGAAGAACTTCCCCTCGGCGCTCTACAACGGGACCTACACCATCGTCGGAGACCCCGCACTGTACGGCGCGGCGGCCAAAGCCAAAGCCGGCGACATCATCCAGCTCTACGCCACCGGACTGGGCGCGTCGCCCGCCGGCAACATCGTCTCCAGCACCATCGCGTTCAACGGCGCCGTGACCGCCACTGTCGGCAACGCCACGGCCAGCGTACAGTTCGCCGGACTCGTGGGAGTGGGCTTGTTCCAGGTCAACATCATCGTGCCGTCAGGCCTGGCCGATGGAGACTACCCGCTAATCATCAAGGCGAACAACGTCAGCTCGCAGACCGGAGTCACTATCCCGATCACGCACTAGCCGAACATCGCAGCGATGCCGGCCGCGCAGAGCACAAACAAAAGCCAGGGCAGGAACACCGCGGTCATCGCGCCGCCCATCGACAGGTTCCTGCCCCCGGCGGCTTTCAGCCCAAGACCGATCAGCAGCATCTTCCAAATCGAGAACAAATCCAGCGCCGAAGCCAGCGACAGCAGGCCCTTCGATGTCGTCGTGGGATCCATGAACGCTCCCGGATTGAACATCAAGGGATTCTGCATATTGAAATCGTCGGGCGGTTTCATGAACATCACCGCGATTGCCAGTACGGAGAAAATAACCCCCGGCATCGCGCCATAGCAGATCACCGCGTAAATCTGCTTCAAGCGCACCGGCGCGCCCATCATCGTCTTCACGATCACCAGCAGAATCGCTGCCCAGATCAATGTCCCCAACGGCACGCCGACCAGGACTGCCGCATACCCTCCCACCGGCGCGAACTTTGTCATCATCTGAAGCTGCGTTTCTTTCTGCTCCGGCGACAGCTGCGCCGCCCGTGAACTCGTCTCCAGTTGGTGACGCATCATGCGCTCCCAGCCCACGTGCTGCGAGAACAGCAGGAGGAAGGCGATCGCCGTCACCATCATGATGATCAGCGGCGCCCAAAAATTCGGGCGCGCCGCGATGTCCTGGAAGGTCTTGGTAGGTTCGAAGAATACGCCTGTCAGTCTCGAAACTTCTCCCAGACCCTGAGGCTGGGGCTCCGCATCCGACATTGTTTCAGGTGTCATATCAGGATAGATTGTACCCCCTCGGCCCATCGTGTGCTCGGGTATGATAGGTGCTCATGCGTGGATTCGCATTGCTAGCCCTCGCGCTGCTCACCGCCTGCAAGGCTCCCGAAGAGAGCCACAGCATCGTGATTCTGGGAGCGGTGCTGATCGATGGTTCCGGTGGACCGCCGCTCACCAATTCGATGCTGCTCATCTCCGGCGGGCGCGTCCGCGGAGCCGGACCCTCGTCCACCGTGCCCATCCCCGCACAGGCCGACAAAATCAATGGGGGCGGCCGCTTCATCGTCCCCGCCCCCATCATCATCGCCGCCAACATTCAGGGCCGCGACGAAGCCGCCTTCACTAAAGCTCGCGAAGCCCTTCAGCCCGCCATCGGCCGCATCGCGACTCTCGCCGACGCCGTGTGGATGCTCGATCGTGGCGCCACCGCCTTCGTCGGCATGATCCGCGACACCGAAACCCTCGATCCCGATTTCGTCGCCAAAGTTCGCGACCTGCGCATCGCCTTCGCCCCGGCCCTCTCGGCGGCCGGCGCCGACCTGCCCATTGCCCAGCGCAATACCCTTCGCCTCTTTCAGGCGGGAATCCCCATCGCCCTGGCCACCGAGGGAGGCAGCCCCGCGCGCGAATTCGAACTGCTCGCCGCCGCCGGAATCCCGCCCCTCGACATCATCGTCGCCGCCACCCGCAATAGCGCCGCC
>JBDTPR010000696.1:0-3796 GCA_039932635.1 Candidatus Solibacter sp. | reverse complement strand
CCGGCGTGGTGAAGAAGGACATGTTGGTGGGGTAGTTGTACAGCGAATTCACCACACAGCCCTTCTCCACCAGCACGGTTTTCAGACCACGCTGCTGAAGCTCGATGCCGCAGGCAAGGCCCGTGGGTCCGGCGCCCACCACGAGGGCATCAAACGCTTCGGTCACGATTACACCTTCCCTTCCACGTCCTGATACACGGCTTCCAGCGCGGCGTTCAACGCGGCAGCATCTTTCCCGCCGGCTTCGGCCATATCAGGCCGGCCTCCGCCCTTGCCGCCCACGGCCTGCGCGACAGCACTGGCAAGCTTGCCGGCATGCACCTTGGCAGTCAGATCCTTGGTGACCGCGGAGATGATCGACACGTTGCCGTCTTCGGCCGCGGCCAGCACCACCACAGCCGACTTCCACTTATTGCGCAGCGCATCGGCCAGCGCACGCATCTGCGGGCGATCCATGCCATCCAGCCGCGCCGCAACCACTTTGACATCGCCGTACGTACGCGCCTGGGTTTCCACCTGACCGACGGCAGCCTGAGCGAGCTTATTCTTCAGCTGCTCCACCTGTTTTTCAAGCGCGCGCTCACTGGCCAAAAGCTTCTCAACATGATCGATCAGTTCGGGTTCGCCGGACTGCACCATCTCGGCGATCCTGCGCACCGCGCCCGTGGTCTCCTGATACTGCTTCAGGGCGTTCTCGCCAGTGACCGCTTCAATGCGCCGCACGCCCGCGGAAATACTGCCCTCGTACACGATCTTGCAGACGCCGATATCGCCGGTGCGCTGCACGTGCGTGCCGCCGCAGAGTTCGCGGCTGAAGCCCGGCACCGTCACCACGCGCACGCTCTCCCCGTACTTCTCACCGAACAACGCCATAGCGCCAGTGGCGATGGCCTGATCCAGCGGCAGGATGTCCGTAGTGACCGCGGTGTTCTTCAGAATCTGCTGATTAGTGAGCCGCTCCACCTCTTCGATTTCGGCGCGATCCAGCGCCGCATAGTGCGAGAAGTCGAAGCGCAGGCGGCCGGGATCGACCACCGAGCCCGCCTGTTTGACATGCGTACCAAGCACATGGCGCAGCGAAGCGTGCAGCAGGTGGGTGGCGGTATGATTGCGCCGCGTGGCATCGCGTAAAGGCACGGCAACTTCCGCGCGTAGCGTGTCGCCCACCGCCAGTGGCGCATGCGTCGCAATTCGATGAATGGTGAGGCCGGGCAGTCCAGGGAAAGCGCCTTCCACGTCCGCAACCTTTTCTCCGGCAGCGGAAAGCAGTACACCGTGGTCGCCCACCTGTCCGCCGGATTCGGCGTAAAACGGCGTCTGGTCCAGCACCAGTTCAACCTTCGCGCCGGCCGGGACGCTATCCACCGATTCCTTATTGACGAGTAGGCCGACCACGTGCGATGTGGCCTCCACATCGCTGTAGCCCAGGAATCTGGTGCGGCCCTTTTCGAGCAGCGACTGGTACGCGGGCACCACAACGCCCTTTTCCGCGCCCTTCCAACTTGCGCGCGCACGCTCGCGCTGATGGTTCATCTCTGCGTCGAAGGCCGCGCGGTCGATCGTGAGACCGTGCTCGCGCGCCATATCTTCCTGCTCATCCACTGCGAGGCCGTAGGTATCGTAAAGCTTGAAAGAGAGCGTGCCCGGGATGGCTTGCCCATTGAGTTGCTTGATGGCGTCGTTGAAGACGCGCTCGGCCACCAGGAACGTGGAGGCGTAGCGATGCTCCTCGTCCTTGACGACGCGAGCCACGCGCTGGATGCTCTCGATCATTTCGGGGTACGGACCGGCCATCAATTCGGCGACGAAGCCGGTCATCTTATAGAGGAAGGGGTCTTCCACGCCGATCATGCGCACATTGCGCAGCGCGCGGCGCATGATCTTGCGCAGCACGTAGCCGCGGCCTTCGTTGGAAGGCACCACGCCATCGTGCACCAGGAAGGCGCTGGCGCGCGCGTGGTCGGCGGCGATGCGCAGCACGGTATCCACGCGCGGATCGTCGCCCGGAGTCACGCCGAAAATCTGCGCGGCGTTCTCGATGATGGGGTAGATCAGGTCGGTCTCGTAATTCGTGATCTTGCCCTGCATCACCGCGGCGATACGTTCCAGGCCCATTCCGGTGTCGATGGACGGGCGCGGCAGCGGAGTTAGCTTGCCGCTGATGTCGCGATCGTACTGCATGAAGACGAGGTTCCAGATTTCGACAAAGCGGCCGCCCGCATCGTCGGGAAACTGCTCGTGCTCGCGGCCGGGTTCGGCGGCTTCAATACCCAGGTCGTAGTGGATTTCGGAGCAGGGGCCGCAGGGGCCGGTCTCGCCCATCTGCCAGAAATTGTCCTTCTCGTCCAGGCGGAAGATACGGCTCTTGGGAATCCCCGTGACCTTCTGCCAGAGCTCCTCGGCCTCGTCATCCTCGCGGAAAACGGTGACGTATAACTTGTCCTTGTCCAGGCCGTATTCGCGCGTAATCAGGTCCCAGGCAAAGTCGATGGCCTCGGCTTTGAAGTAGTCGCCGAAGGAGAAATTGCCCAGCATTTCGAAGAATGTATGGTGGCGGCGCGTGTAGCCGACATTCTCCAGGTCATTGTGCTTGCCGCCGGCGCGGACGCACTTTTGCGAACTGGCAGCCCGCGTGTATGCTCGCTTCTCGTTGCCCGTGAAAACGTCCTTAAACTGGTTCATGCCTGCGTTGGTGAAGAGCAGGGTGGGATCGTTGGCGGGCACCAAAGAAGAGCTGCGGACCATAGTGTGGCCGCGCTCGGAAAAGAAGTCGAGAAAGCGCTGTCTGATTTCGTGACCTGTCACGGGGTTTCCTTAAATTGTGGTGGACTATATTCAATTGTAGCGAAGGATGGTTAACGGAGCGCGCGCCTGACCCGTCTTGACACTCACGAGGGAAGAATCCAATGCGGCAGTGGCGGGAGAACATCGGGCAGGACATACGCTTCGCGTGGCGGACGGCACTCCGCAGTCCCGGCTTCGTTCTGTCGGCGGCCGGCACGCTGGCATTGGGGATCGGTGCGACCACCACGATCTTCAGCATCTTGAGCGGCGTGCTGCTGCGGCCGCTGCCCTTCCCTGCCCCCGAGCGCCTCGTGCAGGTGGAGCAGTGGGACACGCGATCTACGGCCAGCGTGGTGTACCTCGCCGACATGGAAGATTGGCAGCGGCAGTCCGTGGCAATCGAATCCGTCGCCAGCTATTGGTTCACCAGCAAGAACCTGGTGGACGTGCCCGATCCGGAGCGGATCCAGACGGTGTCGGCCGACCGTAGTTTGTTTCGAGTGCTGGGCGTAGCGCCTCTGGCAGGACGGACGTTTGCGGACAACGATGAGCCTGAAGTCGCAGTGTTGAGCGCGTCGTTGTGGAAGCGGCGATTCAGCGGCGACACGCGAGCGATCGGACGCAAGGTATCGCTCGATGGGCGAACCCTCACCATCATCGGCGTGATGCCGGAGAGCTTTCAGTTTCCCTACCGCGCAGCGCGAACGGAGATGTGGATTCCCTCCCGTCCATCCCAACGCCTGAGCCGCACATCGCGAACCAACGCCGCCGTGGCGCGCCTCAAGCGAGGGCTCACGCTCGAAGCGGCGCAACAGGAGATGAACGCATTCTCAGAGCAGCTCGCCGCGGCGTATCCGGCAACCACTCTAGGGCGGCGCACCCGGTTGATACCGCTCGCGGAGTCCGTAGGCGGCAAGGTGCGCAGCGCGCTGCTCACATTGTTGGGCGCTGTCGGCCTGTTGCTGCTGATTGCCTGCGCCAACGTGGCCAATCTGTTGCTGGCGCGCGCGGC
>JBDTPR010000695.1:0-3799 GCA_039932635.1 Candidatus Solibacter sp. | reverse complement strand
GCGCGCGCGGGCCGGGTACCAGCGCAAAACGGTGCCCTTCTATGTGGAAGAAGCGCGGGAGCGATATCGCACCGTGGCCGCGGGCACGTGGTCTACGCTGGCGCGCGTATTGATGAAGCAGGGGCGCGATGCGGATGCGCGGCAGGCCTTGGTGAAAAGTCTGGCGATGGCGCGGACCGCGGAAGCGTCGTCGGCCTACGCCGAACTCGCCGCGAAGGAGGGCGACACGAACACGGTGTTGGACGCGCTCGGCACCGCGATTCTCACCGGCAAGGCCGATCAAGGAATGGTGGACCGCTTTCGGGCCGCATGGTCCGACGCCAAAATGCCGCTTGATTCCGAGGCGTGGCTGGACCGCCGCTTCCGCCGTGAATCGCGCAACCCCCTGCAGCCCGCGCCCTTCCACGGTCAGCTCGCGAGGCCGCGCCGCGCGGTGCTGCTCGAGATGGTCACCGGTGCTGCCTGCGAGCCCTGCATCTCGGTGGACCTCGCGGTGGATGCCATGCTGCAACGCTACTCGCGTGAGGATCTGGTGGTGCTCTCACACCACATGCACGCGCCTCCCCCCGATCCTCTGGTGAGCGGCGCGGCCGATGCGCGCGCCAAATTCTACGGCGCCCGCGGCGCGCCCACCGTCTATCTGGACGGCGAAGCAATCGAGCCGGGCGAAGGTACGGCGGCAGTCGCGGGGCAGGTCTTCGACGAACTCGATGCGGCCGTGCGTAAGCGTCTCGCCGCTGCCGCCGGGGCGTCGATCGAGCTCAAGGCGCATTGGAGCGGCAACGAACTGAAAGTCACCGCGGAGGCCAACGGGATCGAGGCGGCGCCGGTCCTGCGCCTGCAACTCTTCCTGGTGGAGAAAGAGGTGAGTTATAGCGGTGCGAACGGCTTCCGTCTGCATCCCATGGTGGTGCGCAATGCAAGAGAGCTCACCGCGCTACGCGGCGAATGGACCATAGCCGTGGATGCAAGCAACCTGGCCGTGGTCGCAGTGCTGCAGGACGTCGAGACGAAGAAGGTGTTGCAATCCGTCTATCTGGACGCGACCAAGTAGTCGGCTAATCAGCTGTTCTTCTCTGCGCTTGCTCCGCGCTCTCTGCGCCTCTGCGTTAAAAATGGTAGTGGAAGAGTTGCGCCCGTCGCACTATGGCAACTGGGCCTTCCTGCTCTCCGAGTGGCGCAGAAACCCCTCGGCCTCGCGGACCTTGCTCTCCACCCCGTGCCGCCTCGTGATCTCTACCTGTTTTGGATACCACTTATCCGGCTGCTGCGAGACGTGCGCAAAGCACGCTTCCCGACGCCGCCCTTCAACGGATGAGATATCGACATACTCCGCGGGAATAAACATCGTCGTATCCTCCGCGACCTCGTAGTAGTACAACGCAAACGTCTTCCCGGCCTTCCACCAGGCATCCAGCACCAACATAGAGATGGCGCGGTGATCGCGGTGCCGGTCTATCGGCCAATGCGTGAAGACGATATCCGGATTCTCGGCAAGCAGCAGGCTCCCGAACTCTGAATAGTGTTGATCGTCGATCACAGAGCGGCCATCGTACTGCGCCGCAAACGCAGGGCGCGCCTTCAAGAGGCGGCATGCCTTCTGCGCTTCCGCCGTACGGATCTCGCCGCACCGATCGAGGGGCGCGCCCCCGCAATATCCCTCGCCACGATTCAGATACAGCAGCACGACCTCATCGCCGCGATCGGTGCAGCGCGCGATCGTTCCGCCGCAGCCGCATTCCGGGTCGCCAGGATGGCCGCCCGTGACCACGACCTTGGACTTCTTCATAAATGATCGAGCCACAAAAGGTAACGAGGCGACCGATCCCAAGATTCTTCGGCGGGAGGTGAACACGAGGGAATTGTAGTACGTCACGGGGACCCTTCGCCTGTACGTTGTTAGAATGAACCGATGGCGGAAAACGAGTCTAAGCCTATCGAGACGTTCGAGGCATCGCTGGAGGAATTAGAGAAGGTGGTGCGCGAGTTGGAAGGCGGCGACCTGGCGCTGGAGCGTTCCCTGGAACTGTTCGAGCGCGGCATGGCGCTGAGCGATGTCTGCCGCAAACAATTGGAGGCGGCGGAGACTCGCGTCGATATGCTGATCCGCGTCGGGAACAAGATGACGGCGGAACCCTTCAAGCCGGAAAAATCCTAATCCCATGAATCTTCGCGAATACCTGGCCCAGCAACAAAAGTTGGTGGATGCCGAACTCGACCGCCTGGTGCCACCGGAAACCACGCTGCCGGAAACCATCCATCGCGCCATGCGCTACAGCCTTTTCGCGGGCGGTAAGCGCATCCGTCCCATCCTCTGCATCGAGGCGGCGCGTACCATCGCCGACCAGGGTTCGGGCATCATGCCGGCGGCCTGCTCGCTGGAACTGATCCACACCTACTCCCTGATTCACGACGACCTGCCGGCCCTCGACAATGACGATTACCGCCGCGGCAAGCTCACCAACCACAAAGTCTTCGGCGATGCCATGGCGATTCTGGCGGGTGATTCCCTGCTGACGCTTGCCTTCCAGGTGCTGGCGCAATTGGACGCGGCGGATTGCACAAAGGTGCGTCTCATCGCCGAACTGGCAGTGGCCAGCGGCACCGTGGGCGGCATGATCGGTGGTCAGGTAGCGGATCTGGAAGGCGAAAACAAAACGCCTTCGGCGGAGCTGCTGGAAACCATCCACCGCGCCAAGACGGGTGCGCTCCTCCGCGCCTCACTGCGTATGGGGGCGACGGCAGCGGGCTCCAGCGAAGCGCAATACGAAGCGCTCTCGCGCTACGGCGAACATGTCGGGCTGGCCTTTCAGATTGTCGATGACATTCTGGATGTGGAGGAATCGTCGGAAGCGCTGGGCAAGACCGCGGGCAAGGACGCCGCCCAGCATAAGATTACCTTCCCGGCCGTGTACGGACTCGAGAAGTCGCGCGCCATGGCGCAGCAGGAATGCGGACGCGCCCACGCCGTGCTGGAATGCTTCGGGGAGCGCGCGCAGCGTCTGCACGAACTCGCCGATTTGATCGTGCATCGCAAGTCATGAAGATGCGCCTGGACCGCCTGATGGTGGAGCGGGGACTCGTGGAGTCGCGCGAGAAAGCGCAGGCGCTGATCATGGCGGGCGAGGTCCGCGTGGACGGGCAGAAGGCCAGCAAGCCGGGCCACGGGGTGGATGCGGAGTGCGCGGTGGAACTGCTCTCGCGGCCGCCCTACGTGAGCCGCGGCGGCTTCAAACTGGCGGGCGCGCTCAAGCATTTCGCAATCGACGTCGCGGGCCTAGTTTGTCTGGATGTTGGCTCTTCCACCGGCGGATTTACCGATGTGTTGCTTCAGGCGGGCGCCGCGCGCGTCCATGCGGTGGATTGCGGTACCGGGCAGTTGGATTGGAAAATCCGCACCGACGCGCGCGTGGTGGTTCACGACGGCGTGAACGCGCGCGCACTGACCTTCGACGAGATCGGAGAGGCCGCGGATTTCCTCTGCTGCGACGTGAGTTTCATTTCCGTGACGTTGATCTTGCCCGCCATCGTGCCGCTGCTACGGCCGGCGGGACAAATGGTTATACTGATCAAACCGCAGTTTGAAGTAGGCAAGGGACTGGTGGGTAAGGGCGGCATCGTTCGCGAGCCCAAACTGCACCTGGCAGCTTGCGAGAGAGTCGAACGGGCCGTGCGCGAAATCGGATTCGAAACGCAGATCATCGAGAGTCCGATCGCCGGCGCCGAAGGGAACAAGGAGTTTCTCCTGTATGCCCATCATTAAGATCGTAGGCATTATTTCCAAACCGAATTCGCCTGC
>JBDTPR010000694.1:0-3802 GCA_039932635.1 Candidatus Solibacter sp. | reverse complement strand
TATTGTTGACCTGTTCTATCATGTTCACAGGTACGAGGACGCGGCGGCTGGTAAAACAAAGCCAATGCGCGCGCGAAATCCAAATACGGGTTGTCCGAAATCAGGCACGCGATTTCCTGGCCTTGTAACTCTTCCGCGACCAGAATGGCACTGGCCTTAGTGTGCTTCACCTTGGGCGCATACTTGGGATTGGCCAGGAACGTCAGATGTCCGGCGCCCGCCTGTTCCATGCCGATCACGCCATGGATCTCTAACTCCGCATCGCCCTTCAGGCGGCACCCCAGCGCTGCCGCTAATTCACCGAGTTTCATAATCGACGCCAATCACCAGCGTACCGCGAAGCCGCTACTTCAACTCCACGAGAATCTTCTGGTTCCCGCCCCCAGTGACGCGCACCGGCCTGCCGCCCGCCAGCAGCGGCCGGACTGCCGCGGGATTGGCGTACTCCAGCTCGAACCAATCTTCCTTCACGATCAATACGTAATCCCCGGGCGGCACTTCTCTCCATTCGAAACTGCCATCGTTGTCGGTTTGGAAGGCCCGGTAGTCCGTTATGCTCGCCGACTCCTTGACCGGCGCCAGCAGGGCCAGCACCCCTTCCACGGGTTTGCCGTCGCGGTGGACCTCGCCCAGGACCTCGATACCGGTGCGGCTCGCGCTCAACTCCAGCCGCGCGGTTCCCGCAATCTCGAACATGTCCGTCTTCACCGCCGCGCCATTCAAGGTCACGCCGCGAAGCGGCAGGAGCCGGTTGGGAGTCCCCGCCAGCGCCCGGTAACTCCCGGGGGGCAGAGCTTCAAATTCGAAGGCGCCGTCCGCGGCCACGGCGCGCCGCATGTGCATACGCTCCACCTCGTTCTCCAACTCAATATAGGCATCGGCTGGGATCGGCGATCCGTCCTGCATCATCAGCTTGCCGGTTACCGGTGGCGGCTCCGCCATGGCCACTTCTACGCTCATGTCCTGATTGCCCATCTCCACCGTCGCGATTCCGAAGAAGCCCTTGCCGCCATTGGCGGCTCGCGCGCGCACCGTATAGCGGCCCGGCTGCACGCCCCCGATCGGCACCGCGCGCTCCCCATTGGCGGTCTCGACCCGCGCAAAGGCCTGGCTTCCCGCAACTCCTTCGAACATCACATCCAGCCGCACTGAGCCGGTTTTCAACCCCTTGGGCGTCACCGTCAAAGTCCCGGCCGGCTGCGCGGTCACCGTGAAATCCGCCACTGCCTCCCCGCCGGGCTTGAGTTGGACGGACGACGCTTTACGCGCGTCCGCGGCGCCCGGATAGTAAATCGCCGCGTAGCCCGTACGCGACAGCGGACTATCGGGCAGATGCCGCACATAGTCGAGGTACCAGGGCTTACCCGCCACCGCGATATAGAAGGCGCCGTCGCGCAGATTGCCGAATCGATACTCGCCGCGATCGTCGGTGTACCTCGATCCCACGAAAAACACAGTTCGCTTGCCGCGCATGATCGCCGAGGCGAAGAGCTGCACCAGTACGTTCTCCGCCGCCTCGCCATTCGTGTCCGCCACCCGTCCGTGAAGCACCGCCGGCGGCGTCAGCTTGAACACCAGACCGTCGCTAGCCTGACCCTGCCCCGTCACTACCGCACTTCCGAACCCCTGCGAAAGCGAGCGTTGTCCGAACGACTGCACCCACCCCGCCGCTGTCTCCGCGGACAAATGAAACTTTCCCGCCGGCAGTTTGTCGAACCGGAACGCTCCGCTGGTCCCAGTCACTACCGACGTCTGATTCTCGCGCGCTTGAGACGGCGCGACGGCCACTCGCACCCTCTTCGCCGGCCGCCCGTCGGGATGCACCACAACACCCGAGATGCTGTATGTCTGCGCCCAGGCGCTAGCGCAAGTCAATAACGCGAGCCACACTTTCATTGCGCCATCTCCTTCAACTCGACGGTCTCGGTCGCCCCGGCGTTCACCTGAATGCTCACGCCCCCCGCGAAGCGCATTCACGACCGCCGGATTCCGGTACTCCACCGACCCCACATCTTTAATCCAGAACACCCGGTAGCCGCCCGGAGCTACCACGAAGGGTATCTCGCCGCCGTACACGCCCCTCGACTGCGTCGTGCCGCCCTCGGTGGGCGCCACCAGAATTGTGCCCTTTGCCTCAGCTGTTTTCACCTTGATCGTGGCCGAATCAAGCCTTACGTCGATCTCGACATTCGGCGGCGATGCGCCAGCAGCCACGGTCAGCGCCCCGCGCAGCACATCCTGAGTGCCCGACATCGCGGAGGAGATGTATCCGTCATAGGTGGAAGCCGTTAAGCGGTAGCGACCCTCCATTACGCCTTCGAACGAAAACCGGCCCTGCTCATCCACCGTGGAATTGTACCCGGAAAGGCCGGGAAGACCGTCGAAAGGCGTCAAGGTCACTCTCGCGGTAATTCCTCGGGGCACCCGAAACTGCTGGTCCACAGGGGCGGCCTGTGCCGCCTGAGGTGGACGCCGGATCACTCCCGTTACCGCCACCCCAGGCGTCAGATCGAGCACTACGCCGTTGACATCCGCCTTGGTAACCTTGATCTCCTGCTGCCCCCGCAGCTGCCCCGTACCGGTACCCTGTGTCGCCCGCAAAATGTAATTCCCGGGCACCGCCTCGAAGACTTCGAACCGTCCCGTCGCCGGATTCACGGTTGCCCGTGTCGCATTCAAATCGCCCTCGCCGCGCAACAATTCCACTGTGACCGGTTGATTCCGCGCTGCCCCGCGTAAGGTCCCCCGAAGCCGGAAACACGGCTCCATCGCGACCCGCACATCCGCCGTAGAGTCCTGTCCCACACCCAGCACGATCGGTGTCGCCGTCCCCCGCTCCTTCGCCGAGGGAAAGTACGTGGGTGCGAACGCCTCCAGCGGTCCAGCCTGCGTCACTGGTCCGACCACGGCCGACGTACCGCCCGCTCGCCCGACGGTGACGATATAGTATTCACCCGCCGGTAAGTTCCATAGACGGTACCGTCCCTGATCGTCGGTGGAGACGGTGCGCACCTGCCGGGACCGGCGGGTTCCGTCCACTATCTCGGAAATCAGCGCGCGAATCGATGCGTACGAAACCGCCTCACCGTCGCCATCCACCACGCGCCCGCTGATTACGCCCAGCGGCGTTAACGACACTACCACGCCGTCCTTCGCCGGTCCTATCGAGATCGAGGCATCTGTGCCGCGGTCGCTCGTGAAACCGTTCTTCTGCGAAGTGACGCGATACGTCCCGGCACGCAGGCCCTCGGCGGAGAAGCGACCGGTCTGATCGGTCAGTATTTCGCGGTGCGCCGGCGCCAAAAACGTGTTCGGTGCGTCGAGCCGGACATCCTCCGTACCTTGAACTTGAACCAGAGCGCCCCGAACCGCCAATCCGGTCTGAGAATTCACTACCGATCCGGCGATCCGGTAGGTCTCCTGACTTAAGCCAGACGCTGCTAACAGTAACCCCAATAACATCCGAGTCATTCGATCTCCCGTCTGAGACCTTACCAGGATTCACATGGAAAAATCTCGCCACTTACAACGACTTATGTAGAATCGGCATTCGAACGGTCTGGGCTACCCTGTTCGCGCCACCTACATCGAGGGCCGGATCCGTGCCAATGCCGCATTCGCCGCGCCGGCAACGGTGGCATCCGCGTGGTGCCGCAATTTTTCCAGCGGCCCGATCGCCGCGGTATCGCGCCGCTTGCCGATGGAATTTATCACTCCCGCTAGCAGCGGCCCCTGCACCGTGCCCAAAGCCGCGCGCAGGACATCGTCCGCCGACTTGTCCGGGATGGTCTCCAGCGCCATC
>JBDTPR010000693.1:0-3803 GCA_039932635.1 Candidatus Solibacter sp. | reverse complement strand
GCCAAACGATCGGTCGCGGCGCGTACGGCAGCGGTAGCGCTGATTCTGCTTGCGGTGGGTACAATGGCGGATGGAATTGCGAGGGAAGATATTCTGATGATCGCGCTGGGGCTGCTGCTGGCAGCCACGGCGATGCAGTTATTCATGCAGTAAGTTAAAGAGTTAGGGCGAAAACAAGAATTGGCCGCCGATAAACGCGGATGAACGCCGATAACAACAAGGGACGTTGCCTTGTGTTATCCGCGTTAATCGGCGTCCATCGGCGGCCAATTCTCTTTAGAACTGGTTCCAGAGGTATTGGTTGTAGACTTCGTGGTGGTATTGCACTTCGGGCGCCTTCACGAAGGTGCCTAGCAGGCGCGGGCAGCGGTCTGCCGAGGCTTGCTTCAGGTCCGCGTAACGTCCCTTTACGTCTTCTCCGAGCAGAGTTGTGGTCCACTCCGCGGCTTTGAAATTGGCCAGCGCGTCGTAGATGTTGTCGGGCAAATACCGCTCGGCTCCACGGAGATTCTTGATCTTCGCGGTGTCTCCGTCCAGGCCCGTCTTAAACACGCTCATCAGCACCAGGTACGGGTTCGCGTCCGGCGCCACCGAGCGGACTTCCACTCGCGAGCTGCGTTCGTTGCCGATCGGAATGCGGATCATGGAGCCGCGATCCACCGCCGATGCTTTGATCTGATTGGGCGCTTCGAAGTGCGGATCGAGGCGGCGGAAGGAATTCACGCTGGGATTGAGCAGCAGGCAGATGTCGTTGCCGTGGGTCAGGATGCGATCCACGAACTGCCAGGCGAACTTGCTCATCTTCTCTTCGCCCTTCGGATCCCAGAAAATGTTCTTGCCGCCCTTGGTCACCGACACGTTGGTGTGCATGCCGCTGCCGTTGACGCCCACCACGGGCTTGGGCAGGAAGCTGGCGGTCAGCCCCATGTTGGTGGCGACCTGGCGGCAGATCAGCTTATAGAGCTGGATCTGGTCGGCGGCGGCGACCACTTCGGAGTAGCTGTAGTTGATCTCGAACTGCGAGGGCGCAACTTCGGGGTGATCCTTTTCGTTCTCGAAGCCCATGGAGCGCTGCACTTCAGCGCAACGGTCGATGAATTCGCGCAGAGGATCGCCGGGCAGCGAGTGGTAGTAGCCACCAGTGTTGACGTACTCGAACTTGCCGGTCTCGTGATAGTGGCGCTCGGCATCCTTGCCGTTGAAGAGGAAGCCTTCGATTTCGTTGGCCGCGTTGAGCGTCAGACCCTTGGTGTCGTACAGACTCTGCGCATAATTCTTGAGGACCCCTCGGATATCGGCGGAGTACGGCGTGCCGTCTTTGTCGATGACCTCGCCGAAGACCAGCACCTTGCCGGAGCCAAAGACGTCGCTGGGGCCCCAGTAGAAGGCGCTCCAATCCATGTGCAGGCGGAGATCGCTCTCGCGCTGCGCGGTAAACCCGCGGATGGAAGAGCCGTCGAAAGTCAGATTGTCCCAGCTCTTTACGAGAAACTTCTTGTCGTAATCGAGCATGTGGAGGCGGCCTTCCAGGTCGCTGAACAGGACCGTGACAGCCTTGATGCGCTTCTCGTCTGTCAGATACTTGAGGCGCTCCTCCTGAATCTGGTGCGCGGGCACACGATTCTGGCGCTGCGACTTGGCGGCGAGATTCAGGTCTTCGAGCTCTCCATAGGAGAGGGTCAAAAAGTTCTGCAGTTCATTGGGCATGGTGGTTGATCTTTAATTGTCAATGACAATTGGCGCGCCCCGCAATCATTTTGCCTAAGCTCCCTATAGATTGTGTTTATCGGCTGCCGTTAAAAAAGTGATTGGGCAGAAATTGAGGCGCCGGACGCCTTACCGTGGCAGCAGATTGGCGGTCGCTTTGGGAACTTCGATCACGCTGATGGGGCGGCTCGACGCGGGCAGCGAGACCTCGGTGAAACTCCAGAAGTCGCGCGTCCGCGCCATGCCGCCGGAATGATAGAGCCACCACTCGTCGCCCGAGCGTATGCCCGCCGGCGCGGTGGCGCCCTTCGCCGTGATGGCGTCGCTCGACGGGCCCCACGGCCCCAACGGAGAGTCGGAGAACGCCACGCGCACGCTCTTCACCGGGCCGGTGCTATCGCTGTGCAGCAAAGCAAAGCGGCCATCGAGGCTGAGAATCTGCGCTTCGCGGACGGCGTAGTTATTGTCGAAGAGAAGTTGCGGATCGGAATACGTCTGGAAATCTTTGGTGGTGGCGTACCAGATGCGCGGGTTGTCCTCCACGTCTTCCTGGAAGGCCTGAATGAAATTTTTCGCGATGGTGCAGGACCAGGTGACGATGAATTGTTTGCCATCGTGGAAGACATTTGGGGCGTTCAAATCCAGCGCATCGCGGCCCGCCATCACATCGGAAATTTGCGGCGAGGACCAGGTGAGCAGGTCGCCCGAAGTGGAGATCGCGAGACGTTTGCCTTCGGCCCAGACAGCGTAGAACGTGTCGCCGGGGGCGCGGAAGATGCGCGTGGCGGGGGCCGGCAGAGTCGTGCGGGTAAGCGTCCACTGCCCTCCGGTGCTCCATGCCAGATGCCCGTCGGGCAACGCTGCGAGCCACGCCGAACCGGAGGTAATGGCCATCTTGCCGGCCGACCCTTTCGCGCTCTTCATCGTCAATTGGATTTCGCCGGTCTTGGGGTTCCACCCGTCAGAGCCCGCCAGAACTTTCTCGGCGGTGTACTGTGCGGCCTCGGAGTCGGTGAGCAGGCGCGCCCACTTCACGCGCCCCGCGGCGGCCGCGCCGGGGCCGCTGCTCTTGTACTCGCCATAGCGGACGGTTTTCTCGCGAGCCGGATCGTTCCAGTTGTTCCAGCCCTCGGCGCGTATGGCGTCGGGCAGTTCGGAATTCAGGAAAACGGTGGCGGACCAGGCGCGCCATGGGCGTCCCAGAAAGGTCTTCACTCCGCTCGTGGCGGTGATTTTGGTGTGGTCGAAGACGTAGCCGTAGCGCTGATCCTTAGTCGTGTTGGCGGCGGTGATGTAGCCGGTGGCGGTGACGTGAATGGTGCAGTGATCGAAGAATGCGGCGGACCCGCCGAAGATGAAATCCACCGCGCCTTCAACGTAGCAGCGGTCGAAATACTGGCGGCCGGCCTGCGCGAGCAGGGTGTCCTGGTAACCGAGAAACCGGCAGTTGCGGAAAATCCCGCGATCGCCCATGACGGTGAGCGCCACGGCCTGCCCCTGATTCCCTGCCGAGTTTTCGAACGTCACACCCTCGGCCGTGAAGTCGTTCGCCTGGATGAAAACGGTGGGCGTGGCGAAGGTGTTGATGGGACCCTTGGGGCCCGGAAGGCCGGTATGCGAGTTGTTGGTGATCACAGTGGTGAGCGGATCATCGCCCCGAAAAGTGAGGTACGGCTTCGCGTAGGGCACCACCACGCGTTCCTTGTAGACTCCTGGCAGGATTCGGATTACGGTGTGCGGCTGGGCGGCGTCAACGGCTGCCTGCACGGTGGAATACTGCCCCTTGGGCCCGACCGTGACTTCGCGGTCGGCCGCGAAAAGGCAGCCGGCAAATAACAAAACCCCAAAGACTCTCATTTACTCAATTATAAGTGGCCTCGCAGCCGGCGGCTCCTTAGAACGTCAACAAATCCGCGGCAATTGATCGCCGGGCAGTAAGTCGACGATGCGGCTGGTGCCGAAGGCGGTCTTCATGGTGACCATGCCGGGATGCCGTTCGGTCACGGTGCCGACGATCGCGGAATCGCGACCGAGAGGATGCGCGCGCATCGCGGCGAGAATGTCGTCCGCGGCATCGGCGGCGACGATGGCGATCA
>JBDTPR010000692.1:0-3807 GCA_039932635.1 Candidatus Solibacter sp. | reverse complement strand
CTCTGCGTTGAAGGAACCTCACTGCCGGTCCAGAATCACCGCCGTAGCGTCGAAATCGCCGCGCAAATTCACATTGATCCCATTGCGCATCAAATACGCCCCGCTCAACGACGGCTGCCGTTCCACCAACTTATTATTTACCGACTCCAACTTGTACAGCGCCTTCTCATCCAGCCCCTGCAAGCGGATCGTAGGCGCCGCCGTATCGTACTGCTGCGAATGCCGCGTAGCGAACACCACCGCCTGCTTCCCGTCCGCCGCCACATACTGATTCACCGTGACATCGTTGGTCCGCGGACTCGCCAGCCGATACAGATCGCCGGTCTGCACAGTGGCGCGAATCCGTTTGTACGCCGCGATCATCGTGGTCGCCAGCGTAGTGTCTGCGTCGCTGAACTTATTCAAATTGCTGCCGATCCCGAGCGCGCCCTGCATCGCCGTCAGGAAGCGGTACGCGAGCGGCGTACTGCGCGTATTGTGATTGGGCACGTCGGTCACCCACGCGGACATGATCTTCGCGGGATAGGCCAGGGAGAAGCCCTCCTGAATACGCTGGCGGTCGAACGCATCCGTATTGTCGCTGGGCCAGACTTCATCCACGCGCTGTAGAATCCCCAGATCGATGCGGCCGCCCCCGCCCGAACACGATTCGATTTCCAAATTCGGATGCTTGGCGCGCAGACGGTCCAGGATGTCATACAGGTTGACCACGTACTGCACCCAGATCTTGCGCTGCTCGGCGGGCAGGGCTTCGGGCCACCCCGGCTCCGAGAACGAGCGGTTCATGTCCCACTTGAAGTACCGCACTTTGTTCTCCGTCGCCAGCTTATCCAGGAACCCGAACACGTATTCCTTCACGTCATTGCGCGCCAGATTCAGAATCATCTGATTGCGCAGTTCACTGCGCGGACGGTCCGGAAAATTGATCACCCAGTCCGGATGTGCGCGATACAGATCGCTGTTCGCATTCACCATCTCGGGCTCCACCCAGAGTCCGAAATCCATCTTCAACGACGTGACGTGATCGATCAGCCCCTTCAGGCCCTGCGGGAATTTCGTCGGATTGACGGTCCAGTCGCCGAGTCCCGCGCGATCGTTATTGCGCGCGCCGAACCAGCCATCGTCCATCACGAACATCTCCACGCCGAGCTTCGCAGCCTTCGAGGCCAGGTCCTTCTGCCCCTGCTCATCGACGCGGAACGTGGTGGCCTCCCACGAATTGTAGAGAACCGGCCGCAGCCGCGAAGTGGCTCCGCCGGGCAGAATCTGCTCGCGCGTGAAGCGGTGCAGCATGCGCGATGCCGGGCCGAATCCCGCCGCCGAATACCCGCCATAGAAAGGCGGCGTTTCCAGACTCTCGCCGGGCTTCAGCGGATAGCTGAAATCGAAACTGTTCATGCCGCCGGTGACGCGCACCTGCCGGTACGGCGTCTGCTCAATTGACATACGCCAGTTGCCGCTCCAGCCCAGCGCGCCGAACCACACCGAGCCGTGCTCCTCCCCCGCATCGCCCGCGTCGATGGCGAACCATGGATTGAAATTGTGGCTGGTGTGCCCCTTGCGGCTCTCGATTACCTTCTGCCCTTCGTGGATGGCCTCGTGATTCACCTGCGTCTCGGCGGCCCAGCGTCCCGTCAGGTAGGTGAGCTGATAGCCTTCGCCCGGCGGCAGATTCCACGTCGCCGATTGCGCGCTCTCCACCGTCAACGCCTTCGCCGTCGCATTGCGCACCGTGGCGTTGCGGCGCAGAATGCCGTTCTCCGGATAGACGCGATAGTGCAGCGTGACCTCGATCGGGTCCGTCATGTCCTTCAGCACGATATCCAGATCGTTGCCCGCAATCTTGTGCGACACATAGCGCAGCACCAGGTCGCGCACCGCGTTCTCGCGGGTCACCTTCAACGCGGGTTCGTAATAGCGCGGGCCGCCCCACCCCGGGAACTCCTCGGCTTCGAGCATCTGGCGCGGGTCGAAGCTCGATACGTCGCGTCGCTGCGGCGCCGCGGCCAGATCGTCGATGCGCCATAGAGGCGCGCCCCAGTACAGATTGCGCAGCGCGCCATCGTTGCCCAGTCCCATGGCGTAGGAACTCTGGCGGGTGGTGATCAGCCACGTCTTGCGAGACTCCGAATATTGGATGGATTGCGCGGACAGCGCGAGGGAGGAAAGCAGCAGCAGTGCGACGGTACGTTGCATGAGAAGAGAGTAACTCACGGCGCGCTCTTCGGGCATACTAGGTGAGAAGGAGTAGCCATGGAGACGAACCGGAGAGACTTTTTCAAAGCCGCGGGCGTGGCAGGCGCGGCCCTGAGCACAACGGCCGCGGCGACAGCCGCACCGCTGACGGAGAAGCAGAAACTGGCGCGGATTGCCAGCAACACCTGGCCGTTGCGCTATCTTTTCAAGGGCCGCACCGGTTTCGGCCGCAGCGCCAAGAATGAAGAAGCCAGGGCCAAATACGGGCAGATCACGATGCTCGATTTTCCCCAATTCACCAAGGACGTCTTCCCCGGCGTCACGCACATGGACCTCTTCTCCGGACTCTTCGGCGATGCCGCCGACGACGCCATGTGGGTCAGCGTTCCCCTCACCGTCGGCACGGCCACGCGCGTCACGCAAGAGTTCGACCCTTCGAGCACCGCCGGCAAACGCTGGCTGGACGCCATGGCCAACAAGATGAAGGCCACCGGCACCACTTGCCAGCACATCTCCAACAACGCCCCGCGCGACATCTGCGAACCCGACGCGGAGCGGCGCAAGACGGGCGTCGCCGTGGCCAAAAAGTGGCTGGACGGGGCGGCCGTCCTGGGCGCGAAATCCATGCGTGTGAATAGCGGCGGTCCGCGACTCGTGCCCGGTGCGGTGGCGGTCGCAGGCGATTACCCCAAGGCCGACGAACTCGCCGTCTACCTCAAGCACTGCATCGAGAGCTTCAAGGAAATGGCCGACCACGGTGCCAAGGTCGGCGTCAAAGTTACCCTGGAAAACCATTGGGGACTGACCGCCAACCCGACGAACATCCGCATCATCATCGACGAAGTGAAGTCGCCGTTCTGCGAGGCGTCGCCCGACTTCTGCAATTGGGAGCACGAGTACCTGATGTATAACGGCCTCAAGGCCCTAGCGCCGTACGCGCACACCAACGTCCACGCGAAATACTGGGACCGCTGGAAGGACAACAACGATGTCCGCCGCAGCGTGCGCATCATGATGGACGCGGGCTTCGAGGGCACCTTCGCCCTGGAATACGAAGAAGGACCCTGGGACGGCGTGGAAGGCGCAAAGTACCTCTACAAAGAAGTGCTGGCGGCGCTCTAGCCTCTAGCCTGTGTACAACAGGCGTACAATGAAATAGAGAGACAAATGCCCCGGACCACGCCGAACGACGCTGCAAAGGCGGAACGATTCCATATCCGTGCGACCACACGCCAGGCCAGCCTGATTAAGGCTGGAGCGGCGCGAAGAAACGCAAACCTCACCGACTACATTGTCGCTTCTACCTGCACCCAGGCCGAGATGGACCTGACGGACCAGAATCACTTCGTCCTGCCTCCCAAGGCGTGGAATGCATTCGTCAAAGCTCTCGACGCGCCCCCGAAAGCGCCTCCGGGGCTGAAGCGTCTGTTTGCGCGTAAGCCCGTAGCGGAAAGCCGCTAGCGCGAGATGGCCGGTGCCGAGTTCGTCATTGAGCCCTTGTCTAAGGGAGATGACCTCAGCCGCTTCGATTGCGGCAACGAAGCGCTCAACCTATGGCTCAAACGCTTCGCCTGGACCAACGTTCAAAACGATTCGGCGCGCGTGTACGTT
>JBDTPR010000691.1:0-3835 GCA_039932635.1 Candidatus Solibacter sp. | reverse complement strand
TTCACCACCGTGAGCGTCACGTGCGAAGGATACTGGCTGGAATGGTGCACGCTATTGTGCGCCACCACGCCTGTAGCCTCGTCGAAATTCCTCCCGCCGGTATTCATATTGCGGTCGAAGCGCGGGAAGTTGCTGCTCGACACTTCGATCCGTATACTGTGACCGGCCGCGAAATAATTGCTCGTATTCATCGGCTGCAACGTGACCTTGTACACCTTGCCGGCCTCCATCCACACCGGGGGCTTGTCGTAGCCTTCGCGATAGCGCAATCGCTGGATGGTCTCATCGAGATTGTACGCCGTGCCGTCGGGGTACACGTCGATCAGCTTCACCGTGATATCGGTATCCTTCGCATCCGACGAAACGTAAAGCGTAGCCTCGATCGGTCCGCTGACCTCCGTGCCCTGCTGCATGGGGGCGGACGTATAGACCAGAATGTCCGGCCGCTCTTCCATCTTGCGCTGATCGTACGCGCCGCCCTGCACCGCATTGCCGGTGCAGCACACGTTGCCGCCATACGAGGGCACGGGATTCATGGGGTCGTACGCGAACGTGTCCGCGGCGCCCGTCGCCGGAGTAGCGGCCGCGAGCACGCCATCGCCCTTCCCGGTGTTGGCCTTGCCCGCGCCGCCCAGGTACAACGTCATGGGCTGCGCGCCGGCCGGCGGCCACGTCTCCGATTTCTGCCACTTGTTCAGCCCCATCGTGTAATACAGCACGCGGGGCATTTTCTGCAGCACGCCATTTTCCTCACCCTTGAGGAAGTGGTCGAACCAACCGTAAGTCAGCGAGTCGTAATCCAGGCGCGCATCGCCCATATCGCGCTCGCCCACCATGGTGTGCTCCGTAGCGCGCTTGTACGCGCAGTGCAACGTCGGCGCGATCACCGCATACTGCTGCGCGGCGATTTCGTCGCGCGCCGTTTTGCGCACGAAATTGAACGCCGCCAGATTCGGCCCCACCGAAACGTCGTACCACGACATGAACCAGAAGCCCGGCACGTTGATCTTCATATCGTCGTGCCAGAGCCCGCCGCGGTACCACGCAGCATCGTTCGGCGCGCGCTTGATCATGGCGCCGCCGGTAGAAACCTCGGCGCGGTCGGCGAAGACTCCCGCCGGGCCATTGACCGACTTCATAATGTCGGCCTCAGGCAGGTGAGTCAGCGCCTTCGACCAATCGACGGGCGGCATCTGCGGAGCCAGGTCGAACATCTTCGACGCGGCGATCAGGTCGGCCTGCGAAACGTTCGCCGGAAACATCGGCCGCACCTGATTCTGCTCGCCGTAGAGCCACGCAATGAAGAGCATCTGCACCGCGCCGCCGCGATACCAGTTGCCCTGCTCGAAATAGGGAGCCACGCGGCCCACGCCCGCGCCGAAGCCCTGCGGGATCATGGCCGCGAACGCGGGATTGCCCTGCGCCGCCACGCCAAGCTGCCATTCGGCGGTGGAAGAGCAGCCAATCGTCCCCACCTTGCCGTTGGACCACGGCTGCGACGACATCCACGTGATGGCGTCGGTGCCGTCGCTGAGCGGCGCGCCCAGAATATCGTAGATACCCTCAGAAAAGAAATGGCCGCGCTCGTTCATCTCCACGAACGCGTAGCCGCGCTTAACGGCGGCGAGTTCCGCGCTCATGTCGCGCGGCGCGCCGTTGCGCACGTCCCAGAAATTGAAGTTGTACGGCGTGCGCACGAAGATGATGGGATATTTCTTCGACGTGTCCTTGGGCCGGTAGACGTCCGTGGCCATGCGTTTGCCGTCGCGCATGGGGATCATGAGTTTGCGCTCGACGATGGCGATGTCCTGCAGCGCCAGCTCGGTGACGTGGCGCGCGGCCACCAGTTCCTTGTTGGGTGCGGGGCGTTGTTGCGCGCGCGTCGCCAGAAACGTGCACAGCAGGAGCAGGGGGAGCGCAAATTTCGCGAACTTCATATGGGGAGTAGTGTAACGCGGGAAAGGCCACCGCCTGAAGGCCCAACGGCGCATCAGGTTATAATCGTTGGAGAATCCCCAGAAAACTACCAAGGAGTCTGTTTTGCGAAAGAAAGTTACGGTTGTAGGCGCCGGCAATGTCGGCGCGAACTGCGCGGTGCGCATTGCCGACAAGGAACTCGCCGATGTCGTCCTGGTGGACGTGGTGGAGGGTGTTCCGCAAGGCAAGGGGCTCGATCTGCTCCAATCCGGCCCGGTGCAGGGCTACGACGTCAGTATCACGGGAGCGAACGACTACGAACCCACGGCGAATTCCGATATCGCCATCATCACCGCCGGCTTCCCGCGCAAGCCCGGCATGAGCCGCGACGATTTATTGATGGCCAATTTCGAGGTCATCAAAACCGCCACGGAGCAAGTGGCTAAGTTCTCGCCGAACTGCATCATCATTGTGGTAACCAATCCGCTGGATGCCATGGCGCAGGCCGCATTCCAGGTTTCCAAGTTCAGCAAGAATCGCGTCATCGGCATGGCCGGCGTGCTGGATAGCGCGCGCTTCCGCACCTTTATCGCGCAGGAACTCAACGTCTCGGTGGAGAACGTGACCGGCGTCGTGATGGGCGGCCATGGCGACACCATGGTGCCGCTTGTGCGCCTCAGCAACGTCGCCGGGATTCCGCTGACCGAACTGATGGACCAGGCGACCATAGACCGCATCGTCGATCGCACAGCCAATGGCGGCGCGGAGATCGTGAAGTTTCTCAAGACAGGGTCGGCGTATTATGCGCCTTCGGCCGCCGCCGTCGAGATGGCGGAGAGCATCCTGAAGGACAAGAAGAAGGTGCTGCCCTGCGCCGCGTATCTGGAAGGCGAGTATGGCATCAACGGTCTGTTTGTCGGCGTGCCCGTGAAGTTGGGCTCCAACGGCATCGAGAAGATCTACGAGATCAAACTCACTGCGGACGAGACCGCGAAACTGCACAAGAGCGCGGCTTCTGTCAAAGAACTGGTCGACGTTCTTGCCCCCAAGATGTAAGTAAGCATGTGGGCGGGCAGGCCGGAAGGCCTGTCCGCTCGTGCATGCTAGCATGAAAGCTTCCCACTACCTTGATCAAAGCCGTCAAAGGAACCAGAGACTTACTGCCTCCATCCACCGATGTATGGAACCGGGTGGAAACGACGGCGCGTGCCGTTTTTAAGGCCTACAACTATCACGAAATCCGTACGCCCATTTTTGAAGAGACCGTACTTTTCAAGCGCGGCGTGGGCGCGGAAACCGATATCGTCACCAAGGAAATGTACACCTTCGACGATCACGGCACCTCGCTGACCCTGCGACCGGAGAATACCGCGAGCGTGATTCGCGCCTACATCGAGCACCGCCTCGATCAGCGTCCCGGCGTGCAGAAGTTGTACTACATCGGCCCGATGTTCCGCCGCGAACGCCCGCAGAAGGGCCGCTTCCGCCAGTTCTTTCAAATTGGCGCGGAGGCAATCGGCAGCGATAGCCCGCTGGTGGATGCCGAGGTCATCGAACTCGTCGTGGAGATTCTGAAGGGCGTCGGCCTTTCGGGCTTCAAGCTGATTATCAATTCCGTCGGCGATCACAATTGCCGCCCGCAGTACGTGGAAAAATTGCGTGAAGCCCTCGCCGGCAAGACCGCCACCATGTGCGGCGATTGCCAGCGTCGCGCCGTGACCAACCCATTGCGCGTGCTGGATTGCAAGGTGGAAGCCGACCAGCCCGTGATCGACGCACTGCCTTCCATTCTGGATTCGCTGTGCCCCGAGTGCACCGCGCACTTCGCCGCGGTACGCAAATTCCTGGACAGCCGCGGCATCGAGTATGAGATCCGGCCGCGCATGGTGCGCGGGTTGGATTACTACATGCGCACCAC
>JBDTPR010000690.1:0-3845 GCA_039932635.1 Candidatus Solibacter sp. | reverse complement strand
TCGGCGGAGCGGCTCCCGCGGGCGCTCCCCCGCAGGGTGTGCTGGGTGCGTCTCAAGGTGTGGTGTCTGGCGCTCCGGCAGTCGCTCCGGTATCCGCCCCAGCCGGCGGCGGCCGTGGCGGCTTCGGCGCTGCGCAGGATTGGGCCGCGGCGCTGGAATTGAGCATCGCCACGAATGGCGCCGAGCCGTACAAGTCCCGTCTGAAGGAGTTGTTCCCCCAGATGATCACACCGCAACAGATCGGCGGCCGTGGTTGGACCTCAATCCGAGCCTTGCCTTATCTGGACGCGAGCGCCAAAGATCAACTTCGGGAAGCGGTCAAGACATACATGGCCGGTCTCGACAAGCAGTTGGACGCGTCGCCGTTCGGCGTGCCTCCCAGCATGGGGACTTGGGGCGGATCGGGCAGCGTGGTTGACATGGCCACACGTATGTACTTCCTGCACCGGGCGTTTCCGGATCTTGTGAGTCCGGAATACACACTTCGCGCCGCCAATTACATCCTGGGCACGCACCCGGTATCCAGCACTTCGTATGTAGCCGGGGTGGGTACGGTCTCGAAGACGACGACGTATAGCAACAACCGCGCCGACAATTCGTATATTCCGGGCGCCGTGATCCCGGGATACATCGTCATCAAGCCGGACTTCCCGGAGTGCATCGACGACTTCGGCTTCCTCTGGTTCGAGCATGAAGCGGTGGTTGCCGGGTCGGCAAGTTGGGTGGTGGCCGGCAACGCCGCGGCCGCGATCGTTCTCGAACGTAACAACAAGTAGCAATCGGAATAGAAGGAGTTCCTCATGAAGAAACTGATTATGATTCTCGCCGCCGGGTCGGTGTTGTTTGGACTTACGGCGGCCGCGCAAGGTCCGCCTCCGCAACCGACGGCGGCGGAGCGGGCGGCCCAGGCCCAGGCAGCGATCGAAGCTGCCAAGGCCCCACCTAAAGAAGATTTCAAGGCATCGACCCTGAATCAGAATGGTAAGCAATATCCCGCGGTCAACTCGGAAAGGCGTATCCGCGAGCGCGTCGTCGCGCCGGGTGCGCAGAGCGTCGCGCTGGACATCGGAGCCGTCAAATTCCCCCTGACCAAGGGAGAGGACGGCGCCTGGGTCGGCGCCTCAATCCCGCAGGACGAAGGCTTCCACTATTACCAGATCGTGGTGGATGGCGCACAGGTTCCGGATCCCGGCAGCCTGTACTTCTACGGCGCGAGCCGCTGGGGCAGCGGCCTCGAAGTCCCCGCTCGCGACCAGGACTTTTATGCTCTCAAGAACGTCCCTCACGGTCAGTTGCGGGAGACGCCTTTTTACTCGAAACGCTCCGACGCCGTCCTCCGCTGCTTCGTCTACACTCCTCCGGAATATGAAAAGTCGCCTTCGAAGCGATATCCGGTGCTGTACTTACAGCATGGCGGAGGGGAGGATGAAACCGGCTGGGGCAGTCAAGGGAAGACCGGTCTGATCATGGACAACCTGATCGCCGCAGGCAAGGTCACGCCGTTCATCGTCGTAATGGCGAGCAGCTATGTCCCCGGCGCCCAGACGGGACCTCCGCCCGCCCCGGCTCCCGGCGCCGCTGCCGCCGCAGGCGCGGGCCGTGGCGCCGGCATGCCGCGCTTCAATTTCACGCCGTTCGAACGGGTGTTGGTTGACGAACTGATCCCCTTCATCGATGGCAACTTCCGTACTCAGGCCGATCAAAAGCATCGAGCCATGGCCGGTCTCTCGATGGGCGGTATGCAGACGCGGCAGATCGCCGTGGCGAACCTGGACAAGTTCTCCCACATCGGCATCTTCAGCGGAGGCAGCATCGCGCCGTCGGAGATCACCGACATGGACAACTTCAAAAAGAAGGTCAAAGTGGTGTTTGTCAGCTACGGAAGCCGCGAGAGGGGTGCGGCTGGCAAAGCCAGTGTGGAAGCCCTGCAACAAGCCGGGGTGAAAAGCGTATTTTATGAGTCGCCCGACACGGCTCACGAATGGTTGACCTGGCGGCGCAGCCTGTATCAGTTCGCGCCGTTGCTGTTCCGGGATTAATCTCCGGCGCCCGGCCGCGGATTCGACTACACAACCTCGATATTCGCGGCCGGCGTTACTTCGAATCGTCCACGACTTCGATGCCGTTCACGCACGCCATCCCCTGCACGGGCACGAACGTGAGCAGAATCTTGCCTTGGGCGTTGGGTCGAATCCCGGAAAAGTTCCGATCTATGGGGCGACCTTCTCCACCCGCCTCTTTCATGATGTCAAAACCCTTCAGCAGTGCCACGCCGTTACTGTACACGTCAAAGACGCGACCGCCGGGCTCACCCGCGCCGGCATTGCGTTTTCCGTAATGCCCTTCGGAGAACTTCAACGTGACCCGATACCGGCCCTCCGCCACGGGAATCGCGTAGGAAAAATGTCCCCAACGCTCGCTTGCGTAAAGCGCCTTGTCCGATGCGGTTGAGGTGCTCTCCTGAACGGGATTCGTAGTTCGGACCAACGCGTTTCCGCCCAGGAAGTAAGAGTCGGCTTGCCATTCCTGATTGGCGGAGTCCTGCCACGATGAGGTCCAACCCGCTCGAATTCGGACCGGCTTTGCTTTCCCCACGCTGACCGGCAGCACCTCGATTCCACTCAACATCGCGGTGCTTCTCATCGAGTTGAAGTTCAGGTGCAGGAAGCCATCCTCGGCTGGTGAGATGTTGCGGAAGACCCGCTCATCCGCGATGTTGGAACCGGCGGCATCTGCCACCACGTCGAAGGCAGGGAGGAGCGGCCTCCCGTTGGCGAAGACACGAAATAGACGCTGGCCCTCACCGCTGGATTCGGCGCTGATGAAATCCGCTAACCCAGTCTCGGCAAAGAAAAGATGCAGCTCATAGTTGCCCGGCCGCAGCGGAATGTCATACCGAAAGTCGCCAGTCCGCAGGTGCCGGTAAATATCCGGGTCCAGCGTTCGATAGATCCTCTCGGATGGGCGGACGATTACATTGCCGCCGGTAAAGTAACGATCCGGGCCCCATGTGCGCCCCCCGCGATCGACGTAGGGAACGGTTGCGCCCGCGATCATCCGAAGGTTTTCGCCGGCCAATGCGGCGGTCGGACTTACGTTAGAGACGGCTGGGGTCTTGGCATCGACAGAGGCTGGATTCACAGGCCACCAACGCCATAGAGAAAAGGCGCCCGCAAGGAGCAGGACGAATAGGGTGGCGGCAATCGATCGGGGCCTGAGCCAGTTCGGGCGTGCCGGAAGATTCGGCTCCGCTGGCAGCAAGTCGGCAACAGTCGCGTCCCGCACCGGCGCCTCGGCCGGGGCCGGAGCCGATGGCGTCTCAACGACGGGCGCTTCCACAGCGGGAGCCTCCCACCTGAACGCGGCGGAGTAGGACCCTGGCGGCAGATCGATCCTGACCGCGTGAAAGGCGCCATTTTCGGCCTGGTAATGTTGGGCGAGCTTCTTTCGCACCTCATTGGCCGTTACACGGACAATGGTGTGCTGACCCGTGTCGAAATCCTGCGCAAGCTGGAAGAGTTCGACCCCGATTGAGCGTTCTTTGAGAGCGCCGGACGGACCCCTGATCGTGTGCTCGATGATGTACTCAAGGAATTCGCGGCAGCGCTTGCTTGTGCGAAACGCAGGGCTCTCCAGCAAGCGAGCGAGTTCCGCCTGTATTTCCTGTTCGCGTAATTTGCTAAATCCCGTCTCGCCGTCGCACATCTTGGCTACTCACCGCAAATCATAACACAGGCGTTTTGCCTGCGTTTCGAGGGAGTCTTAACACCCGGCTAACCGTTAGCGAGCCGTGTACGCGCCTCCTCCCAGCAAGCGCAACAATAAGATTCGATTGGTGTTGAAGA
>JBDTPR010000689.1:0-3876 GCA_039932635.1 Candidatus Solibacter sp. | reverse complement strand
GCCCGAATATGGCCACTGTGTATAGCGATCAGGGCCTGGGCGTGCGCGCCCCCGTCGTATTCTACAACCGCAGCAACGAAGCCGCCGCCCAACTCAAGCCCGGCGATTTCGATTGGAAGGGCATCTTCGCGCAAGGCGTGCGCTGGTTCCATTCCGGCGGTATCTTTGCGGCTCTCTCGCCCACTACCGCCGAAGTCATCATTGAAGCTATGCAGGCCGCCAAGGAAGCCGGCGCCGTCACTTCGTTCGATCTCAATTTCCGCGCCAAACTCTGGAACATTTCCGGAGGAGAAGACCGCGCGGTCGCCGTGCTGGACCGCATCGTCAAGAACGTGGACGTGCTGGTGGGCAACGAGGAAGATCTGCAGAAGGGTCTTGGCATTCCCGGACCAGAAGTCGCCGCCAAATCGAAGCTCGATCCCAGCGTCTTCTTCGGGATGATCGATCAGGTGGTGAAGAAGCACCCGCACGTCAAGATCGTCGCCACCACGCTTCGCGAGGTCCATTCGACCAACCGCCACAGTTGGGGCGCCGTCGCCTGGATCAACGGCAAGACTTACGCCTCTCCTACGGCCGAGCTCGATGTCCACGATCGCGTGGGCGGCGGCGATGGGTATGCCTCCGGCTTCATCTATGGCCTGCTCTCGGGCGAATCGCCCGAAGAGGCGGTGAAGTTGGGCTGGGCGCACGGAGCGCTCCTCACCACCTTCCCCGGCGACACCACCATGGCGACCGTGGACCAGGTGAAGGCCTTCGCCAAGGGCGGTTCCGCTCGTATCCAGCGCTAATTTATTCCAGTGGGGCGGCCGCAAAAGCCGCCCCTGCCTGCTCCGTGTTATCATTTCAGTTAATACATCCTTTTTATCTGATATGCGACTCAGAGCAACTGTATTCTTCCTTTTTCTTTCCATCTCCTACTCCCAGGAGCCACTCAAGCCGGTTGGTATTAAGATTACACGCCCCGGAGTTGTCTCGATCGCCGGCACTCCGCCGGTAGGCGGCACCCTGGTTTCCTACGGTTATTCGCTCGACCAACCCGCCACCGGCGCGCGCCTGCAGGGCATGTCTACTTTGTTCGAACAGACTCTGGCCACGCGAGTCTCGATCTATATCGTCACCACCGAGCCTCTCGTCCGCAACGGACACTTTGCCTGGGGGGACACGTGTCCTGGAATCAAATTCCGCCTGGCGAAAGAGACTGCTCACCGCCCGCTGCTGGCCATTTCCTACGGAGTCAAAGTCCCCACCGCCACCGAAGGTTTCGGCACCGGGCGCTACGACCACAAGATCAACACGCACGCCGACAAAGGTATCGGGCGCAGCCGTTTCACCGGCAACTTCGCCACCCTGTGGGCGGAACAAAAAGACGGCCGCCACATTCGCCAGTACACTCCCGCACTGGGCGCACTGACCCGTTGGCACGGCCGTTGGGGTTCTGCCCTACAAGGCTACTGGACTACCGCCGGCAAGGGCTATGGAGGCGTGCTTGCGGCCCCCTTCGTCCAGATCAACCCCAACTTCAATCTCTTCGCCGGCACCATGCGAAACGTAGGCCGGTATAACACTAAATACAGCCTGGTCGCCGGATTCAACTACATGCACCGCAAGTAGGAGCGGCGGCTAGGAGTGCCCCGCCCTAACTGGTTGCGATGCGCTGCAAATACTCCAGCAAAAGAATTGATTTCCGGTCGGAGTCTCGGGTGGGGCACACCGCCTGAAACTGGCTGATGGAGCGGACCAGCTCGCAGCGTGTACACGCGGCGGGCAATTGCGATTCCAGAATGCAGAACCCCAGATAATCGGCGATGAACTGTAGCTCATCGCCGGTGAGTCCGGCGAGGAAGCGGCGGGCATCCAGTTTCAGGGGCTGCTCGGCGCGTTCCACCAGGGCGGCGACCAAAGACTTTCGCACGGCTGTATTATTGCGAATTCGCGGGCGGGGTGCAAGATGTGTATCATAAGCGTTCATGCCCGACGTAATCACCGAGTATCAAAAATGGAAACAGCAGGGGGAAGACCTGCGCGTACAGGCCCGGCAGGCCATGGAAACACGCTTTCGCGACCTGCTCACCGAGGCTGTGCAGATTGCCGAGATGTACAAGGCGGACTTCGGTCCGGCGCTGAAACCGCCGCCCGGAGTGACGGCCTTCCGGTACAAGGCAGCGGTGAAGGGGAAGGCTAAGAAGTCCGCCAAACCGGCCGCCAAGGCGGCGCCCGTTGCAGCGCCCGCGGCCGCGCCAGCGAAGGCGAATCCTAAAGTCGCGGGATTGCAGAAGAAGCTCGCCACGGCGCGCAAGAAACTGGAAGATGCTAAAGCCGGCGGCGCTACGACGCGTCCGTACGAGGACAAAGTGTACGAGCTCGAAGACGAACTGCGCCTGGCGCAAGCCTAAGCTCGCGCGGCCCACTCCGCATCGAAGCGCTCGCGCGTTACGAACGATTTCTGCGTCCCCGCGCCGAGAGTGGACAGCGCGGCGTACAAATTGGCGCGCGCGATGGCTTCCATCTCCGGCAGGCCTTCAGCGAGGAAGCAGGCCAAACTGCCGATGAAGGCATCGCCCGCGCCCGTGGTGTCCACAGGCTGCACCGCATAGGGCGCCACGTGCGTTACGCCTTCGGGCCCGACGAGGAGAGAGCCGTTGGCCCCGAGGGTCACGATCACGCGGCGCACACCGCCATCGAGCAGCTTGCGCGCCGCAGCTTTGGCAGACTCCAGATCGCCCACCGCAATTCCGGTGAGCGCTTCGGCTTCGGTCTCATTGGGAATTAGATAATCGGCGTGCGCGACCTGCGCCAGATCGAGCGGCTGTCCCGGAGCGGGATTGAGAATCGAGCGAATGCCATGGGCGCGCGCGAAACGCAGCGCATAGTAAACCGTGTCGAGAGGGACTTCGAGCTGTAGCACCAGGAAGTCGGCGCCATCGAGGGTGGGCGCGGCGGCATCGATGTCGGCGGGGGAGAGGCGGTCGTTGGCGCCCTTGACTACCCATATGCGATTCTGGCCGGAGCTCTCGACGAAGATCGGCGCGACGCCGCTGGAGACGCCGGTGGTGGTGAGGACTCGGGTGGTATCGATGCCGCGGGAGGCGAAATTCTGGATGTTGGCTGGGCCGAAAAGGTCGTCGCCGACGCGAGCGACCATGGCGACCTCGGCTCCGCAGAGGCGGGCGGCGACGGCCTGATTGGCGCCTTTGCCGCCGAAGCCGAGGCTGAATTCGCGGCCGAAAATAGTTTCGCCCGGACGCGGGAAGTTGTCGGTGTAGGTCACCAGATCGATGTTGGCGCTGCCGGCAACGGCGATGCGCGGCGGAGTTTTCATGGCACTGCCAGATTATCAGGATTGCCGGCGGTACAATCCATCCATGGTGAGAATGTTTGCGGTGATGCTGATGATTGCGGGGCTCGCCGGAGCCCAATCGAATGCCGAATTGAAGGAGCAGGTGCGCCAGACTGAGGTCGCATTTGCCAAGTCGATGGCGGACCGCGACCCTGTGGCATTCGCGAGCTTCCTTGCGAAGGACACGGTGTTCATGTCGGGCGCAAGGGCTACTCACGGTCCACAAGCGGTGGTGGAGCGCTGGAAAAGCTTCTTTGAAGGCAAGCAGGCGCCGTTCTCGTGGGCGCCGGAGTTTGTGGAAGTGCTGGAATCGGGAACGCTGGCGATGTCGTCGGGACCGGTGCGCGATCCGTCGGGCAAGCGCACGGGGACTTTCAATTCAGTCTGGCGGCGGGAAGGGGACGGCAAATGGAAAATCGTGCTGGATAACGGCTGCCCTTCGTGCAACTGCGAAGGCAAGTAGAGCCGGCCTGCGGTGTACCGACTGAAGCCTGCTCCACAAAGACAGCAGTACTTAGGGCTTCCTTCTGGCTATCGCC
>JBDTPR010000688.1:0-3877 GCA_039932635.1 Candidatus Solibacter sp. | reverse complement strand
GTTGTTATTGTTCGTCGCGGTTCCGTTCACGAAAGATCGCAGAGCGCGGCCCGGTGTGTCAACCACCGCGTTCTGGAATGCCGGCGGCGTCGCGCCCGGAACCAGAGCCAGCAGGCTTTGGTAATTGCGATACGCCGGCAGCGGCAGATTCTGGATCGTGGCGCCGCTGAGTTCGTGGCGCACATCCGATTTATCGGCCTGAAGCTGCACGGCGACGCCGGAGACCGTAACCTGCTCGGTCGCCTGTCCCACCTCCAACTTCGCCGTAATGCGGGTCACCGTGTTAATTGCGACCGCCACATCGTTCTGTATCGATTGACGGAAGCCGGGAGCCGAAACCTTCAGATCGTATCTGCCCGGCAGGACATTGAGGATCGAGTACATTCCCGCATCGTCCGCCATGGCTTCGCGAGCCTGGCCAGTATCCTTATTAACGACGGCGATGACCGCCTTCGGCACCACGGCGCCGGACGGATCCTGCACCGTGCCGACGATCGACCCATAGAGTACCTGTGAGTGTGCGGGCGCGGCAGACATCAAAATCAAAGTCGCGGCACCCAGAATACTGGCTAACTGCGGAATACGCTGCATTTACTCACCCCCTAAAGAATTAGCTGCTCGCGGTTCGCCCCCCGGATTGCCGGGGGTCCCGGAACCCCGAATGGGGCCAGTCTACCACTGAGCTGTTAATTCTCCTTTACCGTTATTTACGAAGTCGAATGACACTGTACGATTTCGCTCAGACGCCGTCGGGATTCCTTCGCGGAGGTTCAGTTAATGGGGAAGTTACTGCGCTATGAGCGGTCTTTACCTGATTACCGACTCGGGTTTCGGTTTGGCTCTGCGGCCGCGGCGTACCCGCCTGCGGGCACTCGCTCTCTTACAATGAACGTAGGAGGCCCCGATGAGCGACGGACGTGAAGAGCGGGAGGAATTTGAGAAACGGCGCGAACAGGAAAAACGCGAAGACCGCGACGACCGCATAGAGCGCGGCGATGTGGATCAGTGGGAGCCGGAGCGCCAGGACTCCTAGAGCTGTATCGATCCTGGCGCCCCTCTTGGCTGTTTCGAAACCTGCCGCTACGTTAAGCCAAAGCCTTGCCGTACAACGCCAGCAATCGGGCCCACGCTTTCTCGGCCAGCGCTTCGTTGTAGACGGTGGAATCCGGCGGGCACCAGCCGTGCGCGGCCCCTACGTACACTTCGATCTCCGCCGGCAGTTTGGCCTTCTCGAAGGTCTCTTTCATCGTTGTCTTATCGTTCGGCGCCCGCGCATCGTCGCTGGCCGCGATCGCAATCAGGAACTGCGCCTTGGTCTTCGCCGCTTGCAGGTGCGGACTATTGGGCTTGTCGCTCACCAGTCCGCCGCCGTGGAAGGACGCCACCGCGCCCACCCGGTCCGGCACCGCCGCCGAGGTACGGAACGCCATCGGCCCGCCCATGCAATACCCCTGGGTGCCAATCTTCCGGTTCTTGGCTACCGACGCCTGTCCGTCCAGCCACGCAATAAATGCCTTGGCGTCGGTCATATTCGTCGTCTCGCTCAGGGCCTGTGCCAGCGGAAGCACGTCCCCGATCGGAGTCGCGGCGCCCTTGTCGGCCGTCGGAGCCTTCTTCGCACGGTAGAACGGATTCACCACCAGCACGGAGTATCCGGATTCGGCCAACCGCTTGCCCATTTGCCGGAACGCCGGGCGCAGGCCGAAAATGTCCGGCCACACCAGCACGGCCGCGGCGGTGCCGCTTGCCGGATGAACGAAATAGCAGTCCGCCGTTCCGTCCGGCGTCTTGATTTGGACTTCAGCTTCTGTGACCGTCACGGCGTTCGCGACGCGTGGCAGCATCATGGCAACGCCTGCTCCCAGCATCACTCCAAACTGCTTCCGTGTCACCAGGCCGCGAGCTTCAAAGTCGCGGCGGTCGTCTTCAAAATGATCCTGATCGCACATAGCCCCTCCTCATCAAAAATCCGATGAGGCCATTATACCCGCTCAGGCTCCCGCGGTAAGACGTGATCGCTACCCCAATTTCGGCGGTTTCTGCAACTGCCGAGGAAGAGTCTGCCGCTCAATCGACAGCTTCCCGAAATTGAAGTTTCTATAAGTTATATTCGCCGACTTATAAATCACCTAACTCACTTACTGACCTTGATCCATCACACTTATCGCTCTTTTCAGCGAGAGGTTCCCCAAGCGGTACCCGCCATTCGCCCGTGGCAAGTTGTCGCCGCCCGGGTGGCAGATATGCATTTGAATAAAATCCGACAAAAATACTCACATAAGAAACATCGCTGCGCCATATTGGGTTTACACTTACCAGGAGACACGTATCTTATGAGAGCTCTGCTGCTTGCCGGCTTCCTTCTTGCCTCATCGCTCTCCTTCGCCCAACGCGGAGGAGGCAATCAGAACCCGGCCCTCGCCTCGCTCAAAACCGTCACTGCTCCAGCCCCCACCGGACTGGATCGCTACGTGCTCGATCCGGCCGCCCTCGTCACCCTCGGTAAAGCCCTCTTCTGGGACATGCAAGCCGGTAGCGACGGTCGCACCGCCTGCGCCACCTGCCACTTCCATGCCGGCGCCGATCATCGCGTGCAGCATCAACTCTCGGGACCCGATGCCGTCATGAACCAGGTCCTCACCACCCTGGATTTTCCCTTCCGCAAACTTTCCAACACCGGCAACAATCGGTCCGCAGTGGTGAGCGATAAGCGTCAGGTCGTCGGCTCCAAGGGCGTCGTCGCCAAGGATTTCGTCCGTGTGGAAGCCGGCAACGACACTGATGCCGCGAATCCCACCGGCGCTGCCTCACCCTTCATGCCCGAGGGCGTCCATCTGCGTCAGGTGACCGGCCGCAACTCGCCCTCCGTCATCAACGCCGTCTTCAACGTACGCAACTTCTGGGATGGGCGCGCCAGCAACATTTTCACCGGCGACTCACCGTTTGGCGATTCCGATAACGGCCTCCACGCGCTGGCCTACCGCGACGGCGTCATGCAGCGCGAAGCCGTCCGCATGGACAACGCCAGCCTGGCGTCCCAGGCCGTCGGCCCCGCGCTCAACTCCGCCGAAATGTCGTGGGCCGGACGCTCCTGGCCGGAACTCGGCCGCAAACTCCTCAACCTTGCGCCCCTCGCGCGCCAACGCGTTTCGCCCACCGATAGCGTCTTCGGTCCCAAGGCCAACCTTAATGGCAATGGCCTGTGGCCCGAGTGGACTTACAGCGCGCTCGTGCAGGCCGCCTTCCGCCCCGAGTATTTCAACTCGCCCGAACTGTCCGATGGCTATACCCAGGCGGAAAGCAACTTCGCCCTGATTTGGGGACTGGCCATTCAAGCCTACGAATCGACCCTCGTCGCCAATGACTCCCGCGTCGATCAGTTCCTCGAAGGGAGTGCCGCCGCGCTCTCCGCGCTCGAACAGCAGGGCCTTAATGAATTTCGCGCCGGCGGTTCGCAATGCACCAACTGCCACAACGGCGCCGAAATCACCGCCGCGGGCTTCAGCGTAGTGCAGCGCCGAGCCGACCTCAATAGCCCCGCCAACCTCGGCTTCTTCCGCATCGGCGTGCGCCCCATTGCCGACGACGTTGGTCTGGGAGGCAATGACGGCTTTGGCTTCCCGCTCTTCACAGCAGCGCCCGCCGCCTCGGCCGGAACCTTTAAAGCCCCCGGCCTACGCAACGTCGAATTCACCGGCCCCTACTTCCACGACGGCAGCCAGGCGACCTTGGATCAGGTCCTCCAATTCTACGGCCGCAACGGAGACTTTCCCGACGGCGGCAACCTCGGCCAAGGCATCGGCAACATCCGCCTCAATCAGAACGAACGAACCCAAATCGTGGCCTTCCTCAAGGCTCTGAGCGACGACCGCGTTCG
>JBDTPR010000687.1:0-3879 GCA_039932635.1 Candidatus Solibacter sp. | reverse complement strand
GTTTTGTTTTTGGGAATTGAGATAGCATGAATCTCGATGATTTCCTACCTATCCCAGGCGTGGCAAAGTTGGCAGAGCGCTCGCGCCACCGCGCTGCTGGTGATTGTGGCCTTCGCGGTTGGAATCGGCTCCGCCACTACAATCTACGCGGTGATCCATTCGCTCCTGCTGAAGCCCTTGCCTTACGCGCACGGCGAGAGGTTCGTCTCCGTGCTGGGCGCATCGCCCGCCGACCCGAAATCGATGTCCTCGCTGCGTTTCGACGACGTACGGGAATACGGCGATCGCATGCGCAGTTTCGATGCGTTCGGCTGGATGCAGTTCGTGGATTTCAATCTGACTGCGCCGGGACAGCCACTGTACCTCAATGCCGTACGTGTCACTCCGCCGCTGGCTAACAGTCTGGGAGTGAATCCGCGGATGGGGAGATGGTTTCAAAACGCCGCTGCGTCCGAGGCCGTGATCTCCGAGACACTCTGGCAACGTCTGGGCGCCGACCCGAATCTGGTGGGCAAGCCCGTCACGCTGAGCGGCCGAATCTATACGGTAACGGGCGTGATGCCCGCGGGCTTCAATCTGCCTCTGGCCGGAGCCTATGGCGAGGTGCGCATCGATGTGTGGGTGCCGCTCGATCCGGCCGGCAGCACGCAGGATCGGAATAACGGGTCTAACTTTGGCTACGCGCGACTGCGGCCCGGCGCCACGGTGGCTCAGGCGGACACCGAAATCAAGCAACTCGCAAAGGAGGTCACGCTGCGCGATCCCGCGGCGCACCAGGACTACTCGGCGCGCGTGGACGATTTGCAGGGCCTGATCACGAAGGAGGTCCGGCCGATTCTGCTGGTGCTATTCGGCGCGGCGATCCTGTTGCTGCTGATCACGTGCGCCAATGTGGGAGGGCTGTTGCTGGCACGCGCGGTATCGCGGGCTCGCGAGACGGCGGTCCGCGTGGCGCTGGGGGCCGGACTGCGGCAGCTTGCGTATCAGTACCTATTGGAAGGCCTGATGGTCGCGCTTCCGGGGGCTGCGGCCGGACTGGTGGTCAGCGTGGTGCTGGTTCGCATGATGGTGTCTTACGGCAGTGCAGCCAGCGCGCGGCTGGGCAGCATCGCGGTGGACTGGGGCGTGCTGGCGTTCACTGTGGCGACGGCGTTGGTGGCGTGCGCGCTCACCAGCCTGGCGCCTTTGTGGCAGGCGGCGCGCACGCTACCCAACGACGTATTGAGCGAAGGCGTACGCGCCTCGGCGGGTGCGCGCAGCCGGCGGGTTTCGCGCGCCTTTGTGGTGGCGGAAGTTGCCTTGGCCTTCGTGCTGCTATCCGTGAGTTCGTTGCTGATCGCGGAAATTTATTCGCTCACCAGGGTGTCGCCGGGCTTCGACCCCCATCACCTGCTGACGTTTCAGCTCGCCTTCTCACCCGAGGGAATTCCCGGCAAGCCGAGCCAGCATGACTATCAGATGCGTTTGGTGGAAGCGGTGCAGGCCATCCCGGGTGTGACCGGCGCGGGCATTGTGAACCAGATCCCACTGAACGGGTGCTGCTTCTCGACGGCGATCTTCCAGGAAGGCCCTTCGGCACGGCCGAGTACCGGCGAACGCGTGGCATTCCTGCCGGTGAACCCGGGTTACTTTCGCACCATGGGCATTCCCCTGCGTCGCGGCCGCTTGCTCACCGAGCGCGACAACAACGAGAAGTCGTTGACCGCGGTGATCAATCAGTCCGCGGTTCAGCGCTATTGGCCGGACCGCGATCCGGTCGGCGTCTTTGGCCATATCAGCAGCCCCAAAGGCGATCGTTTCGAGATCATCGGCGTGGTGGGCGACGTGAGGAACAACGGACTGGACAACCCGACAATCCCTGAGATCTATCTCAACGCCGCCATTGTTTCGATGAACCCGATCAATTTCGTGGTGCGGTCGTTGATGCCGGAAGCCGCGCTGGTGCCCGCCGTGCGGCGCGCGATACAGAGCGTGAATCCGCAGCAGCCGATTCACGAAGTGAAGATGATGAGCGCGATTGTGGCGGAATCCATGGGGCTGAAGACGGTGGCGGCGTCGGTGATGTCCTGCTTCGCATTTGCCGCGCTGCTGATGGCTACGTTGGGCACGTATGGCGTGGTGTCATATTCCGTGCGGCAACGAACCGTCGAACTCGGCACGCGCATGGCGCTGGGCGCCACCAGCGGCGACCTGTTGAGACTGGTGATGGGCGCGGGATTGCGCATGGCCGCGTACGGCGTGGCGATTGGTGCGGTAGGGGCGGGGGCCGCGATGTGGCTGCTCGCGGCGCAGATCAATCTGGGACGGCCGGGCGCGCTGCCGTTCGCGATGTCGGCGGTGATTGTAGCTTCGATCGCGCTGGCATCGTCGTTGTTTCCCGCGTGGCGCGCGACGCTGCTTTCGCCGATGGTGGCGATCCGCAATGATTCCTCGTCGATGCGGCTCAGCGTGTCGCAGTTGTTCGATCGATGGAGCGCGCGGACGGACGCCGGCGAGGATCTGCCGCCTTCGCCCGATGCGGGGATGATGACGGCGTTGATCGAGGCGTCGCGTCACGCGGCGGGATTCCGGGAGGCGATCCGCGCCGCGTTGGAAGCGCTGCGGACGAATTTGGGCGCGCATTCGATCGTGCTGCTGGAGACGGGCGACGACGAATTGCGCGCCACGGCGTCGGCGCCAGATCAGGGGTGGGGCGCGTGCGCCATCCCGCGGAACGGACTGCTGGTCAATCGACTGCGCGCGTACGGCGCTCCGCTGCCCGTGAGTGCGGGCGAGCTGGATGCGGGGAAGCGCTGGGCGGCGGAGGCGAAGCCCGGGCACCTCGCGGAGATCGCGACACTGCAAGCGAGCGGCGTGCGACTGGCCGTGGCGCTGCGGACGAATCGGGAAGTGCTCGGCGTGCTGCTGTTGAGCGCGCCGGAGGGGCGCGACGCGTACAGTCGAACGGACAAGCGCGTGTTGCGCGGGTGTGCGGATCAGTTCGCGATGCTGCTGGAGAATGCGCGGCTCACGGATCGTGTGGTGGAGCAGGAGAAGGTACTGCGCGATCTCGCGCTGGCGGCGGAGGTGCAGAAGCGCTTGCTACCGCGGCAGGGAATGGAGACGGCCGTGGCGTCGCTCACGGGATTAAATTTGCCGGCGCGCAGCGTAGGCGGCGACTATTACGATTTCTTGGAACTCGGCGCGGAGCAGACCGGAATAGCGCTGGCCGATGTCGCGGGCAAAGGCATTGCGGCGGCGTTGATTATGTCGGTGGTGCAGGCCTCGTTGCGGGTGCTATCGGTGGAGCCCGGGATCAGTTTGCCGTCGCTCGCGGCGAAGATGAATTACTTCCTGTATCGTTCGACGGGACCGAATAGTTACGCGACGTTTTTCTATGCGCAGTTGGATCAGCGGTCGCGCGAGTTGCGGTACGTGAATGCGGGGCATAATGCTCCGTACTTGTTGCGGGCGGGCGGGTCGGAGGTGGAGGAATTGAATACCGGCGGCACGATTATCGGCATGTTCCCGCAGACTCGGTACGAAGAGGGGACGCTATCGCTGAGTGCGGACGATGTGTTGATTGTGTTCTCGGACGGCGTGCCGGAGGCGCTGAATCCCGCGGACGAGGAATTTGGCGAGGATCGCTTGAAGGACGTGCTGCGTGCGGTGCGGGGGCTGGGAGTAGAAGAGATGGCTGCCTGCATCGCCTCGGAGATGAAGAATTGGATCCAGGATGCGGCGCAGTATGACGATCTTACGTTTTTGTTGATGAAGGTGAAATAGATGCCCGATTGCGAGCCCCGTCAGAGCCGCGACTGTGAGGGAGCGGAGGGCAAGTTAGTGACCGTCGCGGTAGGGATGGCCGTTGCCAGCCACCCCCCGCACAGACCCGTGCTT
>JBDTPR010000686.1:0-3902 GCA_039932635.1 Candidatus Solibacter sp. | reverse complement strand
CGCAGCGCCTTCGGCATCGAGCAGGAGTTCAAGGAAGTGGAGTTCAAGGCGCACCCCGACGCGCCGATCGACGCCAACGCGCACCGCGCGATTCTGGACAATGTCCGCCTGTGGGACACGCGCGCGTTTCACGACACGGTGACGCAGATTCAGGCTCTGCGCCCCTACTATGTGTTCGCCGATACCGACGTGGACCGCTACACGATAGATGGCCGCATTCGCCAGGTGCTGCTCACGCCGCGCGAACTGGACCTGCGGCAACTGCCGGCGGCGCGCGCCAACTGGATCAACCCGGCCTTCATTTACACCCACGGCTACGGCGCCGTGCTGGCGCCGGTGAGCCAGATCACGGCGGATGGGTTGCCGTCGCTGCTGATTGAGAACGCACCGCCCGAGGTGAAGACCACGTCGCTCAAGCTGACGCGGCCGGAACTGTATTACGGCGAGGTGACGCACGAGCCGGTGTTCGTACATACGTCGCGCGAAGAGTTCAACTATCCGAGCGGAGAGGCCAACGTCACCTCGCGGTACGAGGGCAAGGGCGGGTTCCCGGTGTCGAGCTTCGGCATGCGACTGGCGGCGGCGATCAACGAGGGCGAGCCCAACATCCTGCTGACCAGCTACCTGACGGACAAGAGCCGCATGATGATCCACCGGAAAGTGGCGGACCGGTTGAACGAGCTCGCAGGCTTCCTCTCGTGGGATCCCGACCCGTACCTGGTGATCACCGACGAAGGCCGTATGGTGTGGATGATCGACGGCTATACGACCTCTGAGGCGCACCCCTACGCGCACAATGTGGATGTGCCGAACATGGGGCGGATGAACTATATCCGCAACGCGGTGAAGGCGACCATCGACGCGTATGATGGCTCGACGCATATGTATGTGTTCGCGCCCGACGACCCGATCATCGCGGCGTACCAACGGCTGTTCCCCGACCTGTTCCGTAGCGCGGACAAGATGCCGGCCGACCTGCGGCGGCACGCGCGTTACCCGGAGACGCTGTTCCGCGTGCAGGCCGAAGTCTACCGGACTTATCACATGCTTGACCCGCAGTCCTTCTATAACAAGGAAGACTTATGGGACTTAGCGCGGACCACGATCTCGCAGGGCGGCAGCGCCTCGCCGGTAACTCCGACTTACGTGGTGACTACGCTGCCGGGGGAGGAGAAGCCGGAGTTCCTGCTGATTATTTCGTTCACGCCACGGAATAAGGACAACCTGATCGGCGTGATGGCGGCGCGCTGCGATGGCGAGCATCTGGGCGAGATGGTGGTACTGATGCTCTCCAAGCAGGAGCTGATCTTCGGTCCGATGCAGATCGGTGCGCGCATCAATCAGGACCAGAACATTTCGAAGGACCTGACGTTGTGGAACCAGCAGGGCTCGCAGGTGCTGCGCGGACAGATGCTGGTGCTGCCCGTGGGTAACACGTTCCTTTATGTGGACCCGATCTATATACAGGCGACGGAGGCGCGGATGCCGCAGTTAAAGAAGGTAGTGCTGGCGGTGGGCAATCGCTTGATTTATGCGGACACTTACGATTCAGCTCTGGCTCAACTTACGGGCGGTGCGCAGGAGTTAGTCACGGAGGCTACGTCTACGGCTACGGCTCCTGTGAGTGCGGGGAAGGCGGCTACTGGCGATCCTCGCTTGGGGCAGGTACGCGAGCACCTACGGCGGTATCGCGAGTTGGCGGCGCAGGGTAAGTGGAGCGAGGCCGGCAAGGAACTCGAGGCGATTGAAGCGGCGGTGAAGCAGTAGTTAGTGGGCGGTCGCGAGCGCCAAAACGGCCTTGCTCCAACGATGCAACTTCGCCGATGAGCGGAAATGGGGCTTCACCGCAGAGACGCAGAGATACGCAGAGATAAGCGCAGAGAAGACACGTCGCACGTCTCATGCACCGATTTTCACGGAACTTGGTTGCCCGCGGAAACAGAGTCGAAAGACCTCGCCGGGAAGCGTGTACTAGTTAGGTTCGGTGGGTTCGGTGGGATCGGGGATTTCTGTGGGAATGTTGGAAACAGGGGAGTTGTGCGCGCCCGCATTTGATTCCAATTTTCTTACCAGAAAAAGGTTGTGAAGCGCCCTTTGGTAGACGCGGTGGAGGCGGGTTTCCTCGCGGCGGAGGGCGATAACCTGTTGATTCGATGACAACTCTCCATTTGCCTGGGAGATGCGGAGAAGCTCGGGTCCGTCGGGTTGATCGGCAGTTGCGGATTCCAGCAGGGAGTTTTCGATGGCCCAGCCACGGCGCATGCGCCAATAGGCGGACACCATTTCCTCGATCATGGCGCACTCGAGATCGTTGGTGGGCACGAGGCAATTGTAGTGGTGGCCCAGGAGGGTGAAGAAGGCGGTACTGGATTCGTTGCTGAGCACATTGGCTGCGGCGAGCCGGTGGCTGCGGATGGCGGAGCGTGAGCGGGCTTTGCCTGCGGGAGTGATGGGGCCGCGCGACCTGGCGCCGTTGGCGCGGGAAGCGAGGATGCGTTTTTCCGTGTTCATAGTTTCACCAGTCACAGGATATCGGGCGACGGTATTCGAAAAAGGCTAACTTACTCATTTTGTTAAGTCGATCTGTGTAAAATGGCCGCTTTCCGTGGTCTAATTTCGGGTTATTCCATCCGATTTCGGCTGGCGTCGGGAGTAAGTTGGAATTGGGATGTATACGGAAACCAAAACACACGGGCGGCGGGGGAGTCGCAAGGAGGCAAGCGTGGACGATGTCGCGGATGTCGGAGTGACGGCGTGGGTGTGTAAGCGGCTGGGATTCCAGCCGGATGAGATGCAGTCGCGGCTGCTGGCGATGGACGGCCGGCGGGTGGCGATGAACTGCACGCGGCAATGGGGGAAATCGACGGTGACGGCGGCGAAGGCTGTCTATCAGGCGTTTCACGTGGCGGAGAGCCTGACGCTGGTGGTAAGTCCGAGCGCGCGGCAGACGGGCGAGTTTCTGCGCAAAGCGGCGCGCTTCGTCCGACGCCTGAGGTATGCGGTACGCGGGGACGGCGACAACGAGATGTCGCTGCTGTTGCCGAACGGGTCGCGGATTGTGGGCCTGCCGGGGAACGAAGCGACGGTGCGCGGGTTCTCGGCGGTGAGTTTACTGCTGGTGGATGAGGCGAGCCGGGTGGAGGACGAGATGTACCGGGCGATCCGGCCGATGCTGGTGGTAAGCGATGGGGCGTTGTGGCTGATGAGCACGCCATTCGGAAAGCGCGGATTCTTTTACGACACGTGGGCGAATGGCGGGCCGGAGTGGGAGCGTGTGCAGGTGCGGGCGGAGGACTGTCCGCGGATCCGGCACGAGGTTCTGGAAGAGGAGCGGCGGACGTTGGGCGACTTATGGTACCGGCAGGAGTACGAATGCGAGTTTGTGGATGCGGTAAGCGGTGTGTTCGACCGGGATCTGGTGGAAGGCGCGATCACCAGAGAGGTCAAACCGCTGAAGTTCGATTAGGGGAAGGACGATGCGAACGGCGTATTTCGTAGGGCTGGATTTGGGACAAAGAAACGATCCGACGGCGCTGGCCGTCGTGGAATGGCGGGAGTGGGAGGGGACGCGCGACGCGGTGACGTTCGAGCGGCGCCGGGAGACGGCGTTGAGTTTGCGACATGTAGAACGGGTTCCGCTGGGGACGCCGTATCCGGAAGTGGTGGTTCGGGTGGCGCGGGTGCTGCGGTCGCGGCAGTTGGGAGAGGCGGCGCGGCGGTATTTGATCGTGGATGGGACGGGGGTCGGTCCACCGGTGGTGGACTTGCTAAGAGCGGAGCGGTTACCGGCGACGTTATGGCCGGTGACTATAACGGCCGGGGATACGGAGCGGTACGCGGACGGGTACTACCGGGTGCCGAAGCGGGATCTGATTGTGGGATTGCAGGTCACCTTGCAAAGA
>JBDTPR010000685.1:0-3908 GCA_039932635.1 Candidatus Solibacter sp. | reverse complement strand
GGAACGGGATGGGATTGATGTAATCCGCCGGCAGACCCAACGCCGCGATGTTCGCCGCGCTAACCGTCACCACGCCCGGCAGATCGCGCTTCACATGTTCGAAAGCGCCGAAGAAGAACAGCTTGTCTTTGATCACACGGCCGCCACCATCCACCGAATACGAATCGACATTGACTTCCGGCACCAGCGCGGTGGAGGAGAGCAATTTCGGACGCGCGCTGAAATCGGTGCGGCGGAACAGGTACGCGCCTTCGCCGTGGAACTCGTTCGCGCCGCTCTTGGTCACGGTATTGAACACCGTGCCGACCGTGTTGCCGAACTCCGGCGCGAAGCCGTTGGAGACCTGCTGCACTTCGGCGACGTAAATATCGGACACCGGGATCAGGCGGATGCCCGCGCGATCGCTCTCCGTGTTATTGCTGCCGTCCAACTGATAGTTGATACGCCCGTTAAAGCCGTTGGCGTTGATCTTGCGCGGTACACCGAATTCAGTATTCGCGCGCCCGCTGACGTTAGGCTGAAACAGTATGAAATTGTACGGATTGCGCGATACCAGGGGCAGGTTGCGAGTCATATTTTCGCTCAACGTGCTGCCCAGATCTATCCGGCCCGGTTCGGTGACCGCCGCCGTCGCAGTAACATCCACCATTGTGGTGGTGCCCGCTACGCTCAAAGTGATATTCACGGTAGACGCCGCACCCACGCTCAATGCGATGCCCATGCGCTTGCTAAGACCGAAGCCCGGCGCTTCCGCCGAGATCTCATACGTGCCCAACGGTAACACGGTGAAACGGTACAAGCCCGTCTCCGAGGTCTTGCCGGCTTGCTTGAACCCCGTGTCTGTATTGGTGATCTGTACCGATGCACCCGAAATCGAGGCGCCCGCCGGATCGGTTACCGTCCCCGTGATCTCCCCGTTCATTGCCGCCGCCTGCCCGAACATATTGGCTGCCAGCATCAATCCGAGGCCCAACACTACTGCACTCAATTTCCATGTGTTACGCATCATATGTCTGTTCCTATGTCTGCTCTAAGAGCTTGAACTCTGCTTTTACAGGTGCCTCTATAAGACGAATTACTCCCTATAGATGTCACGCCTGACGTGTAGGTTGCAGCTCGTTCACTCTACGTAATTCGGGAAATAAGCGGCTCCACAATCCCACAATCAGAATCGTGCCGAGCCCGCCCGCCACCACGGCCGGAACCACGCCCCACCACGCCGCCGTCAAGCCCGATTCGAACTGTCCCACTTCGTTCGACGCGCCGATGAACATCGAATTCACGGCGCTCACGCGGCCGCGCATTTCATCCGGCGTGGAAAGCTGCACCAGCGTATGCCGGACCACGACGCTCACCATATCGCAGGCGCCCATCAAGACCAGCACAAATACCGAGAGCCACAGATTCCGGGAGAGTCCGAAGACCACGGTCAGCGCGCCGAAGCCCGCCACGCACCACAGCATGATCGCGCCCGCGTGCCGCCGCAAAGGCCAGTGCGCCAGCACCAGCGCCATGATCACCGCGCCGGTTCCGGGAGCGCCGCGCAAAATCCCCAGACCCGACGCGCCCACCTTCAAAATATCCTTGGCGTACACCGGCAGCAGGGCCACGGCGCCGCCCAGGAGCACCGCGAACATGTCCAACGACATCGCGCCTAAAGTCAGCTTGGCGCGCCACAAATATCTGAGACCCTCCAGCAGCACGCCGGGTTTCACGACTCCCCTGGGACGCTGCACCGCGGCTATTTGAATGCGCCCCATCATGGCAGCCGCGCAGAGGCACGCCACCACCGACCCCGCGTACACCGGCGCCGCACTCCCGGTCATTCCGTAGATCAATCCGCCTACCATCGGACCCACAATCATCGCGCCTTGAAAGACGCCCGAGCCCAGCGCCACGGCATTCGGAAAGACCTCGTCAGGCACTACCAGCGGCAGGAAGGCTTGCGACGCGGGACCATTGAAGCAGCGCACGACGCCATTCAACAACAGCGCGCCATATACCGGCCACACCACCGTCAGCCCCTGCCGGGAGAGGGCGAACAGCAGCGCCGATATTCCCGCGAACGCGAGATAGCAGCACTGCAGGATGCGTTGCCGGGGATAGCGGTCGGCCGTCTGCCCCGCCACCAGAAAAAGCACGAAGCCAGGCAGGAACTGCGCCAACCCCACCAGCCCGAGATCGAGTGCACGGTGGGTCAGCGCGTAGATCTGCCAGCCCACGGCCACGGCCTGCATTTCGCTGGCAAGGGTCACGAAGACCCGCGCCGTCATGTAGTAGCGGAAGTTGGCGTATTGGAACGCCGCGCGCCCGCTCATGAATTAGATTTCCGCAATCGGATTACGTACCTACTGGTAGAAGGGCTGGTCGCTGCGGAACGAACTCGCCGGCAGGCCCACCTGGTTGACCAGATTGCACACCGGATCGTCCGCCCACGCGTAACGCACCGCCGCGGGACTGGCTACCTCCGCGCTCGTCACCAGCAGCGTGTTGCCATCCACCTTCACATCGGCGGGCACGTACTTACCGTCGGCGCCGGCGATTTCGAAGCCCGTGATGGCTCCGCCGCCGCGTGCCTGCATGCCGTCGGCGTGCGACAGGTACACACGCATCCCTGCACCCTCGGCATTGGCCGACGTGAACAGCGGACCCGAATACTCCACCGGCTGCTTATAGGTCATCGCGCGCGCCGCCAGCGCCAGCCGCAAGCCAACGTCCTGCTTATTCTTCGGATGAATGTCCTTCGATTCGCCGATGTCGAGGGTCACCGCCATCCCGGTATTCGCCAGCCGCAGAGTCTCGGTCTGCGATTCGCGCAGCACGGGCCAATACATGTTGCTCTTGTAGTTGGCCAGTTGCACGAAGAGGAACGGGAAATCGCCCTGGCCCCAGCGATTGCGCCAGTCCTGAATCATGGCGCCGAACAGGCGGCGATACTTGAACGCCTCGCGTTCGTTGGCATTGCTCTCGCCCTGATACCAGATGGCGCCGCGGATTCCGTAGGGCGCCAGCGGCGCGATCATGGCGTTATACAGACCGGCCGGAGTATTCGGATGGCCCGGCCCGACGGGTAGTCCAGGACGCGGCGGCACAGGCTTTCCCGCCGCCTTCGCTTCGGCCGACGTCTTCTCCCATGCTGCCAGTGCGGCGTCGTACTTCTCCTTCGCCGCCGGGTAATTCGTCAACGCGCGCGCCCAACTCTCACCGACAAATGTCAGCGCCGGATCGCTCGCGATGGCTTCCTTCGAGAGCCACGATTGCGCCGGCGTGCCGCCCCAATCGCTCTCGATCAGCCCCATCGGCACGTGCAGATTTTGTTGTAGATGACGTCCGAAGAAATACTCCACCGCCGAGAAGCCCTTCACCGATGCCGGCGAGCACACCTGCCACGAGCCCACCACGTCCTCGGCCGGAAGGTCGGCCACTGCTTTTTTCACCTGGAAGAGATGGATCATCGGGTAGTCGGCGCGCGCGATTTCCTCATCGTGATTGATCGCGGTCTGCAGGCGAAACTCCATGTTGGATTGCCCGGACCCCAGCCATACCTCGCCCACCAGCACGTCCTTGATCAGCGCGCCGTTGATCGACATCTCCAGCGGACCGGCGGCCACCAGCGGTTTCAACCAGGCAGCCCACTTGCCGTTCTCGCCGGCTTTCACGCTGACGCTCTGGCCCTGGAAATCAACTTTCACAACCTCGCCCGGGTCGGCAGAGCCCCAGATCCGCACCGGGATGCCCTGCTGCAGCACCATGTGGTCGCCTATCAAGGCGGGCAGTTTCACGGCCGCATTTAGTGCGCAGGCGAGCGCAAACAGCCCTAGCAATCTTCCGAACCGCACCATAGATGTCCTCCCATTGAACTTCCGATTCTATCGTCTTTGGGAGGCACGGGCAGAGGCGCGACAACC
>JBDTPR010000684.1:0-3909 GCA_039932635.1 Candidatus Solibacter sp. | reverse complement strand
GATGACAAACACCGGCTGATGGTGGCCATCTGCCACAACATGGATCTGGGCGATAGCTGGGAGCACGCCGACAACCCGCAGTATGCCGAGAAATTCTCGGCGTTGGGGATACGGGTCGCGCTCGATTACATCGTGTATTCGATGACGCACTGATCGCTGCCAGGTGATCGCTGGCGGGTGCTACGTCCTTTTGGCCGCCGTGAACGTCTTTTAGAAGGGAGCCTTCGTCGATAATGGAGGCTGACGCTATCCGTTCATGCCAACCACTACCACGCTTGCCGAAAGCCGCGCCTCGCGGATGTTGCGCGAGATTCTCCAGTCCGGGCGCCCGTTGACCTACGTTCGCACTTCCGAAGAGCAGCGCGCGGGCAATCTGCTGCGTGAGGCGGGCCAGCGCCTGACCGCGGCCGGGGTTCCAGTGTGGAGTTGGAGCCTGACCAGCGGACTACGGCGCGACGGCGGCACGACGGAAGCAGGCACGCACGATCCGCGCGGCGTGCTGGACTTCATCGTGGCGCACACCGAAGCTGCGATTTTCCACCTGATGGATTTCCACGAACCGCTGCGAGAATCGATGGAGATACGCCGCCGGATGCGCGATGTTCACCAGAGCCTTCAGGGCCAGGGGAAGTACGTGGTGATCACGTCGCCGGTGCGGGCCATCCCGGAGGAACTGGAGCGCAGTTTGCTCTACGTGGACCTGCGTCCACCCGATCTGGTGGAGTTGACCGCGTTCTTACGTACCGAAAGCGGCTCGACGGACGATGCGCTGATTTACCGGCTGGCGCCCGCGCTGCTCGGCTTGACGCTGGATGAAGCGCGCTATGCGGTGCGCCGCGCGCTGGCGGCAGGCGGACGGCTGAGTGCGGAATCGCTGCCCGCGCTGCTGGAGGAGAAGCGCCTGCTGATCAATCGCAGCGGAGTGATCGAGTTCATCGCGGAGGGCGCGGAGATCGGCGATGTCGGCGGCTTGGATGGGTTGAAGAGCTGGCTGTTGGAGCGGCGCAAACTGTTTGAGTTGCGCGACGATTTGAATTCGGAGATCGTGCCGAAAGGACTGCTGCTGATGGGCATTGCGGGTTGCGGCAAGAGCCTGGCAGTGAAAGCGATTTCCTCGCATTTCGGGTTGCCGCTGTACCGCGTGGATATGACCGAGATCTTCTCGGGGCGCCATGGCAAGCCGGAGAGCGCGTTCGTCGAGGCGTGCAGGCTGGTGGAGGAACTGGTGCCGGCCGTACTGTGGTTCGACGAAATTGAAATGGGAGTGACATCGGCGGATGGGGGCGGCGAGCAGGGACGCCTCTTCGCATTCTTCCTTACGTGGATGCAGGAGAAGGCGCGCGGACTGTTCGTGGCGGCAACGGCGAATCGGATCGACCTGCTGCCGGCGGAGATGATTCGCAAGGGACGCTTCGACGAAGTGTTCTTCGTGGATCTGCCTACGGCCGAGGAGCGGTTGGAGATTTTCCGGATTCATTTGACGCGTCGCGGCGTGGATCTGGCGGGAATCGAGCTTTCGCAACTGACGGAGTTCACCAATGAATGGAGCGGCGCGGAGGTGGAGCAATGCGTGGTGTCGGCGCTCACCAAGGCGAGTCTGACTGGTAAGGCGATCACGGGGCAGGATCTGATTCAAGCCGCGGTCAGAATTGTTCCGTTGGCCATCACGATGCACGAGCAGATCAATCACATTCGCGGGTGGGCGTTCGAGCGCGCGGTGCGGGCATCCAAGCGCGAGCGGTAGAACGACGACTGCCCCCGCGAGCTTGGCGCAGCAGAAAATGCCTCCACGGGCGAACCTGCTCGCTTTCGCCCCCTGATGGTCGCGCTCTGGTTGGGGCTTGCGTTAGTCGAGCGGCGCGCGGACGTGGAGCCACACTGCTTTGGACGTGGCGTCGCGCGTGGCCAGCGCGATTGAGACCTTCGGTCCCTGGGCGGCCAACTCTTTCGAGACCAGCATATTCACCTGCACCACACCGGCAACGATGCCGGGCGCAGCGCCTGCGTAGACCACGGTGGCTGGCTTGTCGGATACGATGCGGCAGCAATCGAAGGCGGACGCACTGGGGGCAAGGCGGCCATCCTCCCAGTTGAGGGGCGTGCTGCCGATTCCCGTGGCCCATATGGCGACGATCGTGCCCGGCAACGCGGGATTCTGCGCGGAATTTATGGTGCCGTCCTGGTTAACGGCGGCGGCAGAGAAATCCGGCAGTTGGAAGACTTGAGGATCGGCCGAAATTGGGGCGATGTTGAAATCGGTAGTCTGCGAGCCGTTGACGCTTACACTGATTCGCGGCGCGGCAGTGGAAAAGCGCAAAGGCGCGACGGCGTTGATCTGCGAATCGGAAACGTACAACAGGGCGACGGGGGCTCCATCGAAGAGGACCTGCACGCCGCCCAGCGTGCGCGGCATGGCGCCCGCCGAATCGGGAATGGCTGAGATCGCCACGGCGGGTCCGATATGGGATCCGTAGAGGGAAATGACCTCGCCCGGGCTGACACGCCCGCCGATCGCGCCGTAAGCGGCGTTGGCAAGGCCGAAGACTCGCGGCGCCAGTGGGGCCGCGGGCGACAGCGTGGATACCAGGCCTCCGGTTCCGGCAAGATGCAGAGTGCCAGCGTCATCGGGAGAGAGGCCGGCCGAGGCAGTCCCGGCGGGCAGAGTCGCATGGTAGGTCAGCGCGGAGCCGGCCGGGCCTAGCGCGGCGATGAAATCTGCTGACGATGTGCTGCCGGAGAGCCAGACATTGCCGGCGGCGTCAATTGCGACAGCCTTGGCGGCGTAGCCGGCTTTGCCGCCAAGAGGCGTCTTCCACACGATAGCTTTACCTTGCGGATCGAGTTTGACGGCGAATGCGTCGGTGGCGAGCGCGGACGGGTCAAATACGGAACCGGCGAGATAGGCATTGCCTGCGGCATCGGCGGCGATCGCGTAGACCAGGTTATCCGGATTTGTAGCCGGCGTGATTGGATGATAGCCTGCGCCTAAGTAAGTGAGATAAGTCAGGGCGTTGCCGGCTGCGTTCACCTTGGCGGCGAAGGCTCCCGTACCCTGGGCGACCGCCGATCCGGCAGTTACCGGCAGGTCGTAGGTATCGGTGTTGCCTGCCAGGTACGCGTTGCCCGCGGCGTCGACGGCAACGGCCGCGCCAGAAGTGTAGCGGGCGCTCAGGAAGCAGCTGCTGCCGGCCCCGCAATTTTTCCCGTGGCCGGAAATGCGCATGGAATAAACAATGCGGTCGCCCGAGGCCGCGATCTTGGTGAGGAAGGCGGCCGAGGTGGCGTTGATCGAAGTTGGCGGAGTTACCGTACCTGCGGGGAGTCCTGGAGTCACCGGGAAATCGGACGAGTTAGTGGAGCCCGTGACGTACATGTTCCCCGCACCATCGATCGCTAAGGCCTGAATGGGCTCAGAGAAGTAAGTCGCGAAGAGAATCTGGGTGGCGTCGGGATTAAGTTTGACCGCGAAGCCCGGTCCCGGCGTGGATTGCAGCGGATTGCGCAGCGGCAGGAGCGGAGAGTTGGTGATGCCCGCAAGATAAATATTGCCGGCCGCATCAATCGCCATGTCGTTGACCTGGTCAAAGCCTTTACCGTTCAGGGTCGCGTAGAGGATGATTTTTCCCGCGGCATCAAGCTTGATGGCGAACATGCCCCAATCGCGGGTCCCGCCTACGTAGGTGCTGCCGGCGGGTCCGGCGATGACTCGCGCGATGCGGTAATCGTGGGTATCTCCGATGTAAGTGGTGAAGTCCGCAGCGGGGAGCAGGGAGAGAGCTGCTAGCAGGAGGCACACTCGATGGGGGCCCATGCCCAGAGGGTAGCAGGGTGCGCGGGTGGACAGGGTCGATCAACGCTCCCTCACGGTCGCGGCTCTGATGGGGGCTCGGGTTCTGCACCAAGTTTGCG
>JBDTPR010000683.1:0-3920 GCA_039932635.1 Candidatus Solibacter sp. | reverse complement strand
CCTGCGCACCCACCGTCCGCGCATCATACAGCGGATGCCGGTACTCGATCGTGCGGATTACCTTCCCCGGCTCGATCGCCTGCGTGCCGTTCAACGTCACGCAGTATTCCTTGGCCGTGCCCAGCGATTGTAGCCGATTCATATGATACGTAACAGCCATGTGACCGTTGCTGCCGATTGCCAGGTTGTAGTTCCAACTCGCGCGCGCCGCCGCACGCCGCGGCAAAAGTTCATCGTCCGTATGCAGGCACGCCAGATTGCGCGTCGTCCGGAAATTCGTCATTACGTCGCGCTCGCGCTCGGTCGGCGCATCCAGCAGCGGCAGCACCTGATCGCCATGGCACGCGAACACCACCTGCTCGAACCGCTCCGCCGGACGCCCGCGGAGTTCCACCGTCACGCCCCCGTCATCGCGCACCACGCGCTCGATCGTCTCGCCCTTCCGCACCCGTGCCGCGTACGGCCGCGTGATCGGTGCCAGGTACCGATTGCTGCCGCCGCGAATCACCTTCCACTGTGGGTGAGTATTCACTCCGAGCATGCCGTGATTGTTGAAAAACCGCACCAGCGTGAGCGCGGGGAAGCCGCAAATCGCGTCGAATGGCATGCTCCATACCGCCGCTGCCATCGGCAACAGGTAGCGCTCCACGAATACCTCGGAGTAGTGGCCCTCCGCCAGGAAATCGCCGATGGTCGCAGCCTCCGCGCCTCCCTGCGCCAGCAGCCGCGGCGCCTCACCGTTGAACCGCAGAATCTCGCGCAGCAACAGGTATTGCGAGGGCCGCAGCACGTTGCGGCGCTGCGCGAAAAAGCCCCCGACTCCACGGCTCGAGTATTCGAAATCGCGCCGCCGGTCGGTGACCGCGAAAGACATGTCGCTGGCCTGCGTCTCCACTCCCAGTTCCGCCAGCAGCTTCACCAGGTTCGGATACGTCCGGTCGTTGTGCACGATGAAGCCCGTGTCCACTGCCACGCCGTCCACCATCACCGTGTTGGTGTGGCCGCCCACGCGCGAGTCCTTTTCGAAGAGCGTGACTTCATGCTTCCGGCTAAGGTAATAGCCCGCCGCCAATCCCGAAATCCCGCTGCCTATAATCGCTACCCGCAATCTATGCCATCCCCCGAAAAGGCCGCAGATCGCGTGCAATCCGCATCCAGCTCAGCACCTTCAGAACCCCATACGTGATGTCGATTTCCCACCAGCTGTAGCCCTGCCGCGCGCTCGCCATCGAGAAGTGGTGGTTGTTGTGCCAGCCTTCGCCGAACGTCACGATCGCCAGCAGCCAGTTATTGCGGCTGTGGTCCGCTGTCTCGAAGCGACGCGTGCCGAAAATGTGCGCCACTGAGTTGATCGCGAATGTGCAGTGGTACACCAGCACCGTCGGCGCCAGGTAACCCCATACCAGTCCCGTCCACCCTCCGAACACGAGACACAACATCGCCAGCCCCGTGGTCGGTACCCAGTGATGACGATCCAGCCACCGCAACTCCGGGAACTTTCCGAAATCGGCGATGTCTTTCGAATCGTATGAATCGTGCTCGTTCGACAACACCCATCCCGCGTGCGACCACCAGAAGCCGCGCCGGGCCGGCGAATGTATGTCCGCCTCGTCGTCGGAATGCCGGTGATGCACACGATGCAAGGCCGCCCACCACAGCACTCCCTTCTGGCCCGACGATTGCGCAATTACCGCCAGCACCAACTGCGCCACACGTCCCAACTTGTAACTGCGATGACTGAAGTAGCGGTGATATCCCCCCGTCACGCCGAACATGCGCACCGCGTAACTCATAACCAGCATCCACAGCGATGCCGGAACTACCACCGTCAAAAGGGCTCCGGCGTGGATTAGAAAAAAGGGGACCACCGCCCCATATCCGTATTTTTGTGTTCGGAAGCGCATGCCTGAACGTGGGATGAGCGAAAACTCCATCTCCCACCAGGATATTTTGGAAAATGCCGAGTTGTCAAGCAAATGTCCTATACAAATCATTGACGGATGCTTGACGGACGCGGTATCCTGAACTCGTGAGCGATACTTCTCCCGTCGGTTACCCCATCCGCGCCGTCGCCAGATTGACCGGTATCAGTATTGATGCCCTCCGAGCCTGGGAACGCCGCTACCAGGCCGTAGTACCCCATCGCACCAATCGCGGACGCCTATATGACGCCGCCCAGGTGCGCCGCCTCATGCTCCTGCGCGACGCGACAAAGGCTGGACACTCCATCGGCGAGGTAACCAAGCTGGAAGACGCGCAAATCCAGGCTCTCCTCGCTGCGCCCTCGTCAGTCACCCCGCTCGATGCCAGCAGCGATATCACCGTCCTGAAGCCCGTGCTCCTGGCCATCGAGAATTACGATTACAGCGGCGCCAATAGCGAGTTAGGCATTCTGGCCTCCCTTCTGCCGGTGCAGGAATTGGTCCACAAAGTCGTCCAGCCCCTCATGGAACTCGTGGGCAAACGCTGGTACAACGGGACCCTCACCGTCGCGCAGGAACATATGGTGAGCGCGCTCCTGCGGAATCTCCTCGGCGGCCTCGTTCGCCTCTACCACCCGCGCGAACCCCGCGTGCGCGTGATCTTCGCCACGCCCGCCAGCGAACTCCACGAATTCGGCATCCTCTGCGGCGCTATGCTCGCCGTCTCGGTGGGCATCGAAGCCATCTACCTTGGCCCCAACCTGCCCACGCCGGAAATCGTATCCATCACCAACCGTCTCAAGCCGCGCGCCCTTGTCCTCGGCGTCGCGGCGCCGGCCTATGTTCCCGACCTCAGCGGCGCGGTCGATTTCATCGCCGGCCAGATTCCTGCCTCCACCGAAATCTGGATCGGCGGCCGCGATGCGCAGCCTGCAATCGCAACTGCCGCGTCGGACCGTATCCGATTCCTGAAGGACTTTGAAGCCATGCAACCGCACCTCACCCGCCTTTTGGAGACGCCGCTTTGAAGCTGTTCCTCAAACTTCTGTTCGCCGCAATTTTTCTGTGGATGACCGTGGCCACCATCCGCACCAGCCTTCAGGTCAGTCTGTGGGACGCCTGGGATAGCTACGCCGCGAACTCCTGGGCCGTGGCCACGCTTTATGACGCATACTGCGGCGTCATTACCTTCTATGTCTGGGTGGTTTATAAAGAGCCTTCGTGGCGCGCGCGCGCCTTATGGTTCGTACTCATCATGGGCTTGGGTAACATTGCCATGTCAGCCTACGTGCTGATTCAACTCTTCCGCCTGCGCGCGGAAGACCCGGCGGAACGCATTCTGTGGAGAACTGCGTGATTCGCCGCAGACTGGTGCAGCCGTTTCTCGACCTTCTGCGACAGGGCATCACGCCCGAAAAGATCGCCCTCACCATTGCCCTCGGCCTGGCGCTCGGCGTCACGCCCGTAATCGGTTCCACCACTCTTCTCTGTACCGGCGCCGCCCTCGCCCTGCGCCTTAACTTGCCCGCCATCCAACTCGTGAATGGCGCGGTTTACCCGCTGCAACTCGTCCTCATCATCCCGTTCCTGCGCGCCGGAGCGTGGCTCTTCGGCGAAGGCGGCGTCGGCGCGCTCACCCTTTCCCGCCTCTTCGAACTGATTCGCAGCGACATGTGGCATGCCATCGTGATCCTGTGGAGCGCCACCCTGCACGCGCTCGTGGCGTGGTTGGCCGTCTCCGCCATCGCCGCCTCGCTCGTCTACTTCACGCTGCTGCCCGTACTCAGGCGTGTGTGGCGCCGGCAGTTGGAGGCGCAGTGATCCTCACCGGCACGCTGGCTGTGGCCGGCCTCATGTTTTGCCTCTGGCTGCTCCACTTTCCTATGCGCAATGCCGCCATCGTGGACGCCGGCTGGGCCGGTGGCCTCGCCCTCCTCGGCGTGCTCTACGCCGTCCTCGGCGAAGGCTTCGCGCAACGCCGTTATCTCATCGGCGCCA
>JBDTPR010000682.1:0-3927 GCA_039932635.1 Candidatus Solibacter sp. | reverse complement strand
AAGATTTTTTGGCACCATCGATCGAGCACCACAAATCCTGCTTCGCCGTCCACTGCACATAATTGGCGACGAACAGGTCCACCTTGCCATCGCGGTCGTAATCCAGCCACGCCGCGCTGGTGCCGAAATTCGCGTTCACGATTCCCGACGCCTTCGTCACATCCGCGAATTTCCCGCCGCCCAGATTGTGGAACAGCCGGTCGCCCTCCAGCGCCGTGATGTACACATCCTCGCGGCCGTCGTTATCGTAATCCGCCACCGCCACGCCCATGCCGTACATCTCGATATCGAGCCCGCTGCCAGCCGTGATATCCGTGAACGTGCCATTGCGATTGTTCCGATACAGCGCCGCAATCGACCGCCGTCCGCGCGGCGTCCAATCCTTACTGTTGACCATCAGGATGTCGGGCCACCCGTCGCCATCCAGGTCGATGAACGCGCAGCCGGACCCCAGCGTCTCCGGCAGAAACTTCTTTCCCGCGCGTCCGCTGTTGTGCACGAACTTGATCCCCGCCTGCGCCGTCACATCCGTGAACGTAGGCGACGCCACCGGGTCGGCCGCCCCCACCAACAATCCAACCACCGCCACAACCCCCACCGCCACGCGCTTCATTGCAACGTCCCCTTGAGCGCGCTCTCGTGCTCGTGCACCTGCTGCCGCTCATTGTTATCTTCGGGCTTCTGCCGCCGGCGCTTCTCGGTAATGGCCTGCGACGCCTCGTCCGCCTTGAAGCGCCGGAACAGCGCCTCCTCGCGTTGCGCCGAAACCTCATCGCCCAACCCGCGATAACACAGCATCGCCGTGTAGTGCATCTGCACATCCTCCGGATCCACCCCCGCGACCCCTTTCAGCACCTGCACCGCCGCCGCATACTCGCGTTTCAAAAACAGCAGCCGCCCGATCTGATTGAGCACCACACGATCGCGCGGATACATCGCCCGCGCCTTACCCAGCGATTGCAGCGCACCATCGTAATCCCCGTCCGCTTTCTGAATCGCCGCATTGAAAAACCAGATGCGCCCCAGCCCCGCGTTGATCGCCATGGCCTTCGCGATGTACGGCTTCGCCGCGTCCGTCTCGCCTTCCTGAATCAGCGCGCGCGCCACATTCAACCAGCCATCGGCGTACTCCGGTTCCGCCTCTGTCGTCTTCTTGAAAGCGTATTCCGCGCCCTTTAAATCGCCCTGCAGCAACAGTCCAATGCCCCAATCGTTCCAGCGCTCGCGATCCTGTTTACGCACGACCGGCGTCCACGTGGCCTCGCCCACCGGGATCGACGCCTTGCTCTGCGCCAGCGTAATCACCGGCAGATCGGGAACGCGATCGCGGATCTTGCCCGACACATTCGCCGGAATTGTCGCCGCCGTGAACTCGTATTCCAAGCCGTTGTGGTCCTTGCCGAGCAGCGCGGGATCCTGCCCCTGCTTCGGCTGGCCCGCATACGCGAACTGCGTGTAGTAGCGCGAGAATTTGCGGTAATTCAACTTCGCCGTGAACTCGATTGGGCCCTTCGCGTCCTTCGGCACCGGCACGCGGAAATGCGCCACATCCGCCGCACCCGGCGGAATCAGCCGCACATACAAAACGCTGCGCGCCTGCCACGCATTCCGCTTATCGATCGGATTGCCCTCGCCATCCAACTGATACGACCGGTAGAAGTGCGCGCCCGGCTCCACCGGACCCTTGCCGTCCTCAGTCACGCTGCCGCTCCAATACACCATGCGCCCGCTCGCGTCCTTCGCCTGCAATTCCAGCCAGACATCGAACGCGTCCACCGTGCCGCCCGGGAAGAAGTGCCCGATCTTGCGCGTGCGCACCACTACGTCGACGCGCGCCGTGCTCCCCGCGGCCAGCGCGCTGCCCGCCACGCCCACCGGTGCCGACACTCGGCCGACCTCGCGAATCACCGCCGCACCGCTCTGCTCCGCTTCCTCGCCCACCGCAAACGTAGACATCGCCTGCACCGTCTCCGTGCGCCGCTGCATCGTCTGGCCCTTGCTCTCGTCCGCCGGAGACACCGCGAAAATGTCCACCGTGATGAAGCCCGATTTCAAAAACGCCTCGGTCGCCTTCATCTGCTCCACGTCCTGATTGGCCTGTGCCACCGCCATATTCGCCGCTGGGAAGCGATGCGAATGCACCTTCCCGTCCCGATTTCCCGGGTCCTTCGACGCCACCAGCGGCATATGGCAATCCGAGCACGACGACGTCTTTGGCGGATAGTAGAACGATCGCGCGCCCTGCCCCGATACGCCGCTCGCCTGCCAGTTGTCGTAATCGTTGAACCCACGCACCCAGCGATAGCTATTCACCGGAACGTCCAGGTGCACCTTGTGGCACGACGCGCAATACTCCGCCGATTGCTCGCGCATGAACGGCTTCATGAACGTCGCCTTGTGCGGCTTGGGATTCAGGTACGTCAGGAAATAATCGATTGCCTGTAAATATTTGTTTTTGCTCGATGCCAGTTCGTGCAGCGGCGGATACTCCACCGTGAAATCGGCGTTGCCCATGCTGCTGCCCACGTGCACAATCGCGTGGCACGACATGCACCCCAGCCCCGCCTGCGCTTCCGGCGTATCGATCTGTTCCTTGATCGGACGGTCGAACCGCCCATTAAAGAAGACCGCGTGATCGTGGCAGCCCGCGCACCATTTGCTCGGCCGCGTGCCAATCACATTCTGCATGTACTCGATGCTTTTCCGGTAGAACTGATTATTGAAGCTCCCGAAATGATGCATGGAGCCCTTCCACTGGTCGTAAATATCCTTATGGCAGGTGCCGCACTGTTCCGAGTCCATGAAGAAATTCGACGGAATGATCTTCCCCGTATTGGTCTGCGCCGACGATGGCGCGAACGGCGAATCCTTGCCGCCGCCTTCATGATCCATCGACACCGGCGCCACCGTGGGATTCTGGATCCGATGGTTCGGATTCGGCCACGTGCGTCGATACAACGTGCTCGCCCCGGGCAACAGCACCAGCACCGCGCAGGCCGCGGCGAACGCCATACGCCCTGCGGCCCGCTGCTGGAAAAGGCGCGCGCCGATCAGTAACACCGCAAACAGCGCCAGCCCTATGTGCACCCACAGCACCGCGCGATGATCCATCGTGTTGCCGCGTACCGCCAGGAAAATCGCCGGCAGTCCGCACAACAGAAACGCGGCGCTCTCCAGCGGACTCCGCTTGAGCCACGCCAGCGCCACCAGCATCAACAGCAGTCCCAGGCCAAGATGCAGCACCACATTGGCCATGTAGAAAATCGTGGGATCGGCGAACGCGGCGATGTAGCCGCTGTTCACAATCAGTACGCCGAGTCCGATCCCTGCCGTCCGTTTCGACATCCTAGTCTCCGAGCCTGCGAATCAGGCGCAATGCCTGACGCGTATTGTATTCGCGCTGATACTGCGTGTGTCCCGCATCGTCCGGGTATCGCTCTCCGTCGGGGTACGGATACCGGCTCATGCCGTGGAAAGGCAGCGGCAGCACCGATTGCGAGAACGCCGTGTTGGCATCGGCATCCTTCGCCCACCCGTCCACCAGCAACAGAAAATCGCGTTTCCAACCGGCCGGCAGCGCGGGCAGCGCCGCCGCGCGGAAGCGCAGCGTAACCTCATCGCCCGAGCCCATCAGCACCAGCCGGTCATCGACATCGGCCAGCAGATTTCCCACCGCGCCGTACCGCGTGTAACTCCCCGCCGTCGGATTCCACATCGAGGTCGCGCTCACGTGCGCGTAATCGAAGCCCTCGGGTTGCTTGCGCTCCGGATGGATCGTCGCTCGCGAGAAACCGCGGAAATGTAAATCGGCCGATATCATCTCCGCTGGAGTGACGCGCGAAACCGGAGCCGCGCTGTTTTCCGTAAGGAAGATCTCGTCCCAGTACACGCAGAGGTTGGTGACGATCCGCACCTCGCGCGAGGCGG
>JBDTPR010000681.1:0-3940 GCA_039932635.1 Candidatus Solibacter sp. | reverse complement strand
CGCGGGAGCGAACCCAGAAGTAGCAGACGACAAGGAAGACAACGGTGAGAATCCATTCGGCCTGCTTCATCGAACCCATTTTGCGGAGTTCGTCACCAGCGAACTTGCTGGCCTCGGGGGTGTTCTTGATGGTCGGCGGGTTGAGCTTCAGTGCGATCCACGGGACCACGATGAGGCTGAGGAGGGCGGGCACGATGGTGGCGCGGATCCAACTCAGCGGCGTTAACTCGTAGCCGGCCTGCAGCGCCATGTCGCGCGCGAGGAAGTTGCTGACTTGGCCGGTCATCCATGAGGCCGATGTAATGCAGACGGCCTGATACACGGCGATCATGAGGAACGACCCGAGCATGCCCGCGGTCTCGCCGGGGTGCGAACCGTATAGCTCCGAGATGGAGCGCGCGATGGGCAGCACGACGCCTCCCGCGCGTGCGCCGTTCGAGGGGATCATGCCAGCCAGCACCATGTCGGAGGCTGCGAGAGAATAGGCGACTCCTAGGGAACTTTTTCCGAATGCGCGCACGAAGAATAGGGCGATGCGGCGCGCGAGTCCGGTTTGGATGAGCGCTCGGGAGATGAAGAAGGCGACCAGCACCAGCCAGACCGAAGAGTTGGAATACCCGGCGAGTGCCTCGGTGATCGTGAGGCCGCCGACCAGCGACGAGAGCACGACGGCGAGCAATACCAGAGCGCCTGCGGGGATGGGTTCGACGATGGAACCGACGATGGTGGCGAGAAAGAGTCCGGTGAGCCGCCAGCCCTCGGGCTTCACGGCCTCCGGGCGGGGAATGACGTAAACGATCAGCGCGTAGACGGCGACCAGGAGGGCGAACCCTCGCAACATTTTTCCGCGATCCATTGGCGCGTCCTGACTCATGGCAAAGAGTCAGGATACGCTATCTGGGCGGAGCAGCGTAGATGGCTGCTCAACGAGCCTTGGCAAACGCCCGGTCTAACTTGTCGAGTAACCTGACACCCTTCGCGGGAACTCCCTTGGCCGCTAACATGCGGAAGCGAGCTTGGGTGTCGTGTTGCACGAGCGCGATTGTCGCCAGTTCATCCATCAATTTGTTGAGGCTCACGCCTCGCTCCTCCGCAAGGCCACGCAGCCGGGCGTGCTTTTCATCGTCCACGCGAATTGTAAGAACACTCATGACATCTCCTTCAAAAAGTGGGCCGGAGTCAGAATCTGGATTTCAGGGAAAATGAGGTTCCCTTGTGCGAAGTCCGAAATATTGTTTGTAACGACAGCGGAAGCGCGGCCTGCGATGGCCAGTTCGAGAACGTGATTGTCCCCCTCGTCGCGTAAGTTAGGGCGCCAGGAATAGTAGACCTGCACCCACGTGCACACATGTAGAAATGCTTCGAAGAGTTCTGCCCGCTCACCTAAAGAAAGCGGGGATTTACTGTCGAGATCCCTGCTCAGTACAGCTTGGTATTCCGTAAACAACGCTTGGCCCATCAGCGGGTGAATGCGCCCCAGCAGGCATGCTCTAAGTACCTGCCGATTATGCCCCTCGCGTCCGATGAGGGCTCCGACGAACACGTTCGTGTCTACGACGACACGGGGAGGCATGACTTAATGATAGCACAGGTGCTATCAGGCAGCGCTGGTGCGACCGTCGGGACGGATGAAGAGCCAGCATACGGCTGCCATCCCGTAGATGCCTGAGAGCACGTAGATGGGCAGGCTCCAATCGCCATACTGGCGGACCAGATAGGCGACTACGATGGGGCATAAAATTCCACCGACTTGACCGGCCGTGTTCATGACCGCGCCCATCAGGCCGGCATTTTCGCCACCGAGCGCGATGGCCGTGGCCCAACTGGGAGCGAGCGTGATCATGGACAGCGCGCCCGCCACCGCGATGAGGATTCCCGCCACCTGGCCGTTGCTGGCCGCAGCGCCGAAGCCCATCACCACCGCGCCGATTGCGTACGCCACTCCGCCTGACAAGCCGTAGCCGATGCGCACACCGAACTTGCGCGCGAGCCAGTCCGTGGTTACGCCTCCGCTGATATCCGCGACCGCGCTCAGCGTCAGCGGCAGCCCGGCGAAGAGCGCCAGTTCCCCGGCCTGCATCCCGTGCGCGTTGCGTAGATACTCCGGCAGCCAGGTGATGAAGAAGTAAAACCCGCAGTTGTTCGCGAAGTATTGCAGGCACAACGGAATCAGGCCCGGAGCCTGGAATACCTTGTGCCACGCGCCGTGTCCGGCAGAAATCGCCATGCGGCGCGACTCAATGAAATCACGCTCTTCAGGTGTCACCGAAGGATGTTCGCGCGGTTCGTCCCGGAACCAGCGGTAGAACGCGGTCGCCCATGCCAAGCCCACCAGCCCTGAGAATACGAACACCCAGCGCCACGGCATCAGCGTCGCGATCCAGGCCACCACCACCGGCGTCAAGCCGCCCGCGATGTGCGCGCCTGCGAAAAATACGCCCTGCGTTCGTCCACGTTCTTCGGTCGGAATCCAGCGCGAAAAAATACGCGCTACGTTTGGCCAGGCTCCCGCTTCTCCCATTCCGAACAGCCAGCGTACCGCCAGCATCATCGGGTAACTGAAAGCCGCGGCGGTCAACATCGTGAACGCGGACCACCACACCACGATGCGCGTGAGCACCTTGCGGCTGCCCATGCGGTCTGCCCACCACGCGGTCGGCATTTCAAAAATCGCGTAGGCGAAGGTGAACGCACTGAACACGTAGCTCATCTGGACGGTGTCGATCGCCAGATCCTTCATGATGCTGGGCGCGAGGATCGAAATGCAGACGCGGTCCAGGTAGGTAACACCTCCCAGCGCCATCATGAACGCGACTACTCTGAAACGGACGGGACTGTATCCAAGAGAACGAACGGGAATCTGAGGCACTATTTACGAATCTCCGCGGCCGGCAGCCGGTAGGCGACGAACTCAGCTCCTGCTGGTCCGCCAATCGCCACAATGATGTATTGTACGCTGTTGAGCATGTAGGTCATCGGGCCGCCGGTTTGCTGCATGGGCATATAGACGGCTCCCATCTCGTGGCCGCTGGCTTTGTCATAGGCGCGAAGCATGGCTCCGACGCGGCCATCGGACATGGTGACGGTTCCCTTTTCGCCGGCGATCACCAGGGTTTTGGTCACCAAAGTCGACGCGGTGCCGATGCGCCCGGTGCGCGGAATGTTGAGGTTCTTGAGCAGCGGATGATTGCGCACGGCATCCGGAGTGTCGCCGTGCGCCACCTGCCAGAGAATGTCTCCGGTCTTCAAGTCGATCGCGGAAATCTGCCCGTAGGGAGGCTTGTTGAGCGGGAGTCCCTGCACGGTCAGCGGACTCGACGCTCCCGGTGCGCTGCCCGAAACGTAGCCCACGTCTGAGCGGTCGCCCGACGGAATCAGCGAGAAATTGGAGATCGTGGCTTGCGACGAAACGTAGACGATGCCGGTCTCGACATCCAGCGACCCGCCCGGCCAATTCGATCCTCCGCCCACGGTGGCCATGGTCAGCGTGCCCCAGGGCTTCGACGCGACGCTCTCGGTGGGAGGCGTGAACATCGGGCCGATTTTATAGTTCGCGACGATCTTCTCAGCCTCTGCCCGCAGCGCGGGAGTAAAGTCGATCAGCGTTTCGATGGAAACGCCCTGGCGGTCGTAGGCGGCAGGTCTGGTGGGGAACGGCTGGGTCGGCGAATACCATTCACCGGGTACATTGCCTTTTTCAACGGGCCGTTCTTCGATCGGCCAGATGGGCTGTCCCGTCTCGCGATCCAGTACATAAAGGAATGCTTGCTTGGAGGGTTGCGCGACGATTTTGCGCACGCGGCCGTTGATTGTCACGTCGGCCAGAATCGGCGGACAAGGATTGTCCATATCCCAAATGCCGTGATGCACGAACTGGTAGTGCCACTTGCGTTGGCCGGTCTCAATGTCTACGGCGACCAGGCTCTCTCCGAACAATCCT
>JBDTPR010000680.1:0-3941 GCA_039932635.1 Candidatus Solibacter sp. | reverse complement strand
CCATGACCGGCGACGGCGTCAATGACGCCCCTGCGCTGAAGGCTGCACACATCGGCATCGCGATGGGCGGGCGCGGCACGGACGTAGCGCGCGAGGCGGCATCGCTGGTGCTGCTTGACGACGACTTCTCTTCCATCGTGGCGGCGGTGCGGCTGGGGCGGCGCATTTTCGACAATATCAAGAAGGCGATCGCCTTTGTTTTCGCGGTGCACATTCCGATTGCAGGCCTGTCGATGCTGCCGGTGTTCTTCGCGGACTGGCCGTTGTTGTTGTTCCCGGTGCATATCGTGTTCTTGGAACTGATTATCGATCCCTCCTGTTCCCTGATCTTCGAGGCGGAAGAGGCGGAAGCGGACGTGATGCAGCGTCCTCCGCGCAACGCCGGCGAGCGGCTGTTCTCGCTGGCGACAGTGGGGTGGGCAGTGCTTCAGGGACTGAGCGTACTGGCGGCATGCCTGGGGGTGTTCTTCTTTTCGCGCACCAGCCAGCAGCCCGATGCGGCCCGCGCCCTGACGTTCCTGACGCTGGTGGTGGCGGTGCTGGTGATCATCCTGGCCAATCGGTCGTGGACGCGGAGTATCGTCAGTATGATGCGCGTGCCCAATGCGGCGCTCTGGTGGGTTGTGGGCGGCGCTACCACCTTCCTCGCGCTCGTGCTTTTCGTCCCGATGGCTCAGCGTCTGTTCCATTTCGTTCCGCTCAGCGCGGGGAATATCGCGCTCAGCGCCGGGGCGGGCGTGGTGTGCATGATGTGGTTCGAACTGCTCAAGCTCTCAAAGTGGCGAAAGGCGGCGCACGCGGGCGCTACAATAAACAAGACCTGATACTCTGAAGTCATGCCAACCCGGCGTGGATTTTTACAGGCGGGCGCTTTGCTTGCCGCGCAACAGAACGCTCCTGCCCAGGCCCCGGCACCGGCGCCGTTGGTGCAGGTGCCCAAGATCAAATTCGGCGGCGTGGAAATCAGCCGCATGGTGCTGGGCGTCAATCCCTTCTACGGCTACTCGCACTTCAATAACAATTTCAGTACCACGATGCGCGAGTGGTACACGCAGGAGAAGGTAGTCGAAGTGATGCACCGCGCCAACCGGCACGGCATCAACGCGTTCAACTACGTGCACATGGAGCGTGCGCCGAAAGACCTGGAGCGCTTCCAGAGCGAGGGCGGCAAGATGCACCTCATCATTCAGGTGTCGGCGGGCGTGGAGTCTCCGATGCTGGTGAAGACGCTGAAGCCGCTGGCGCTGCACCGTCAGGGCGAGGTGGTGGACGTCGCGTACCGGACGGGCCAGATGAATACGGTGCGCGACTGGTGCAAGGAGGCCCGCGACCTGGGCGTGATGGTGGGCGTGGGGACGCACAAGCCCGAAGTGATCGCGCAGGTGGAGTCCGAGGGCTGGGACGTCGATTTCTACGCGGGCTGCGTGTACAATCGCACGCGGACGCCCGAGGAGTGGAAGCAGGCGCTCAACGGCGAAATCATGGAAATGCCCAACGACATGTACATGCAGAGCGATCCGCCGCGCATGTACAGCGTGATGCGGCAGACCAAGAAGCCGTGCTTCGCGTTCAAGATTCTGGCCGCGGGGCGCATCCCGGACCGCGGCATCGAACAGGCCTTCCGCACGGCATTCGAGAGCATTAAGCCCAACGATGGAATCTACGTGGGAATGTTCCCGCGTGTGAAGGACGAAGTGCGCGAAAACGCGGAGCGCGTCCACCGGATTCTGACCAGAAGCTGAGCCCGTGCATCCAGCTCGCCTGGGATAAACTGTTTGGCATGGATGCTACCCCGTTTCGCCCCGTCCGCTGGGGGTGTGCCGCTCTGCTGCTGGTAATTTCCGGCACGCTGACGGCCGCCGATAAGGCCGGCGACAAGCCGCAGCCCGCCAATTACAACATTCCGCTCTGGGAGGCCGGCAAGGTTCCGCAGGCCCAGGGCAACGGGCCGCTCGACAGCCCCTTCCTCACGGTATTTCAGCCGCCCGCCGGCAAGCGCAACGGAGCGTCGGTGGTGATTGCTCCCGGCGGTTCCAACATCATGCTGATGTATGGCGTCGAAGGCATCGACGTGGCGGAGCGCTACAACTCGTGGGGCGTCACTGCGTTCGTGCTGACCTATCGATTGTCGCCGCGCTATTCCGAGAGCGTGCGCGTGATGGAGGGCAAGCGCGCGGTACAGTTGGTGCGTGCACGCGCCGCCGAATTCAAACTGCATCCGGAGAAGGTGGGCTATATCGGTTTCTCGGCGGGTTCGAATACGGCGCGCTCAGTGGTGGGCACTTCGGCCGCCGGCGATCCGAATGCGGCGGATCCGATCGACCGTCTGAGTTCGAGGCCCGATTACCTGGTGCTGGTGTATGGCGTGGGACGCGCGTCGTAGGGCGAAGTGTTGAAGAGTTTCCCGCCGACGTTCCTGGTGTCGGCCGCGGCCGACACGGGGCCCTCGCTGGGCAACGCGCAGTTGTTCATGGATCTGACGAAGGCCGGAGTGCCGGCTGAAATCCACGTGTATCAGAAGGGTCGCCACGGCTTCGGCAGCGGCTTCGGCAGCCCGGAGTTTTCCGATTGGATGGGACGGCTCGAACTGTTCCTGAAACTCGATGGCTTCCTCCCGGAGGCGAAGTAGATGCGTCGCGTGATGGCTGCGGCGGCGGTATCGCTGCTGGGAGCGTGGATCGTGGCGTCGGCGCCGGCCGGTCCGCCGACGGTGGTGAATGACGGGCACGGCGATCTGGTCTTCGTGCCCGCGGGCGCGTTCAAAATGGGCGACAACTTCGGCGATGGCGATCCGCGCGAGCGGCCGGTGCACGTCGTGGAGTTGGACGCGTTTTATATCGGCAAGTATGAGATGACTAACGGCGAGTGGCGGAAGTTCCGCGACGACCCCGGCTACGACGATCCCAAGTTCTGGCCGGGCGCCTGGGTGGTGCCGAAAAATCAGGTGCCCTATTGGAACGACGCGCGCAATCACGGCGGCGGCACGCCAAATAGCGACGAGTACCCGGTGCTGGGCGTGAATTGGGATTCGGCGACGGCGTATTGCAATTGGCTGAGCGCCAAGACCGGGAAGAAGTATCGCCTGCCGACGGAAGCGGAATGGGAGAAGGCGGCGCGCGGCACCGACCAGCGGCGCTATCCATCGGGCAACGAAATCGATCGCTCGGTGGCGAACTTCGTGGGCGCGCAGCCGTTCGATACCGGGCGTCCGCCGGGATTCTACGATGGCTCAAAGCGCGGCGAACTGCAGACCAAGAGCAATGCGTCGCCGTACGGCGCCTTCGATATGGCGGGCAACGTGATGGAGTGGTGCTCGGATTGGTACGGCCGCGATTACTACTCGGTGTCGCCGAAGAAAAATCCCAAGGGTCCGGCGGAAGGCGCCTATCGCGTGGTGCGCGGCGGCACGTTATTCATGGAAGAGTTCGAATTGCGGAGCTATGCGCGGACGGCGTCGTGGCCTTCATTCCAAGGGCATCGGATGACGGGTTTCCGCGTGGCCCGAGATCAATAGGTAATGGCGGGCAGAACCCCGTCGCTCACTTTTCGGCGGTGTCATGGCCAGCTGCTTCTGTCGTCGTGCGGACTGCAGTTGCGGGCAATCCTTACTTGCCCTGTTAGGTGCGGTTTCGTGACGCCGGTACCGGCTTCCGCTTGACGGACAAGCGCGGGCGCTTCAAGGGAGAGGTGTTCGCGAACATGCGACCTGCATTAATCCAGTTGAGAACTGCCTGGTAAAACGCCTCCTCGTTCCATTTCGAAGCGGCCAATTCTTCAAGTCCCTCTGAAGTCTGCACAAGCTTATTTCTGAATCGTTTGCAGGTACTTTACCAGGGCATCCACCCGCATCTGTCCAAACGTTGGATTGGCGCTGATTGATTTGAAGATATCGCCCCAAATGGGCATTTCGCCAGTGCCATGGGCGCTGACCGCATCGGTAT
>JBDTPR010000679.1:0-3942 GCA_039932635.1 Candidatus Solibacter sp. | reverse complement strand
CCAGTATTTTGCGCGGCGACCAGGAGGTCGACCTGACTACCGTGTTGAACTCCGGCGAAAGTGTCCGCCTGAAACTCATCCCCAACGCCGATGGCTACCTGCGCATCACCGAAGCCGGGCGCACCGTGGCGGCATCCGCCGTGCAGCGCTTCAAGCCCTTCGAAACGCCGGCGCTGATACTCGAAGGCGCCTCGCCGAAGCAGTTGGTGATTACCTTCTCGCGCACGCCGCAGCCTGAAACCGTATCGCTCGATTCGGCGAGCCGAGGCAACCTGGTGGAGCCAAGGGCCGACCAGGGACGCGCCACATACGTCATCTCGGGCGCTCCGCAGGTGGTGGTCCCGGTGACACTCACGTTCCGCTAATTACGGCTTCGGCGCCGCCGGCGGCCACTTGCCGCGAAACTTCGAAACCAGCGTCGCCTGCACCGTCGGCGTGTACTCCAGAATCGCCCCGTGCTCCACCAGCGTGCGCGTGAGTGCCGCCGTGTCGATCTCCTGCACCGCCAGCTTTCCGCGGATCGCCATCGCCGCGGCCACTCCCGCGGCCTGCGCCAGGATCATGTACTGCGGCTCCATGCGCAGCGTGCTGTAGGCCACGTGGGTCGCGGAAAAGCAGACCGGCACCAGCAGGTTCTGTACTTCGCTCTTCTTCGGCGTCAACACGCGATAGGGAATTTGATAAGGCTGCACGGCGACCTGCATGTCGCCCTCATTGCGCACGAAGCCGTCTTTGTTCACCACCCGCTGCACGTTGTGCGAGTCGCTGTTGTAGGAGCCCATGCCGATCGGGTCCGGCTTGGTGAGCTCGTTCTGAATGTCCCTCTGACTCATTACGTATTCGCCAACCATGCGGCGCGCTTCCCGGATGTAGAGCTGATTCGGCCAGTGCCCGGTATCGAGGAACTCGTCCTTCGCAAGGCCCCACTCATTGGCTTCCTTCTGCAACGAGGCAGGCACTCGCGGGTCGTGCGCGAGGAACCAGAAGAGTTGTTTCGTGTACTCCTCGTGATCGCGCCAGATCTTCTCGCGCTCCGCGTAGCTCGCGTTAGGGTAGTCCCAACTCTTGCCGATGTAGTCCGTGGAGAATGCGCCGTTGTTGTTGATGTCGGCCTTCTGATTGGGCACCGGGATGACGGAGAGCACCTCGCCGAGGCGCGAGGGCCGCCCCTGTTTCTTCTGCATCGCGTCGAGCAGCAGCGCAAACAGATCGAAGCGCGCCGGGTCATACGCCGCGGGCTTCGGATACGCCACCTGATTCGCCGGGTCGTGCGACAGAATCATGCGGAAGTTATAAGCCTGCACGGCGCGGTCCGCCGCCCCGACAGTTCCCAGTGGCGCCGCTGAAATCTCCGGCAGCAATGTGCCGTTGGCGCGCTTCGCCGGAATATCGACCAGGAACTGATGCAGCGGCGTCTCCGCCCGCACTCCCGCCAGCGACTCGCCATACTCCGCGATCGCCTCGCGCCCCCATGTGAAGCTCACGCCAGATTGCGCCATCACGTCGCCTTCGTACGTGCAATCGGCGAACATGCGCGCGGAGTACTGCGTGCCGTTCTCCATGGTGATGGCCTGCAGGCGCCCGCCCGCCTTTCGCACGCCCTCCTTCTCGCGAAGGCGCTGATTGAAGAGGACGGTCACGCCGGCATCGGCCAGCATCTTGCGGAAGATGGCCTCGGCGACCTTGGGTTCCACCAGCCACGCGATGTCCTGCAGGTACTGCGCCATGTTGTACGCCGTCCCCGCGCGCCAGTAGAACTCCAGCGAGTATCCGCCGATCACTTCGCGCTTGCCGACATCCGTGCGCGATAACCCGCCGGACACCATCCCGCCGATATGCGTGCGAGGCTCGAGCAGCACCGTCTTGAGACCCATGCGAGCCCCGCTGATGGCTGTGATCGCGCCCCCGGCCGTCCCGCCGTACACCGCCAGATCCCACTCCTGCGCGCCGAGGCACGCCGCACAGGACAGCAGCAGAAATATCGTCCTCATGCCGTATAAGGTATCAGGGAGCGCGGGCATGAAAAATTCAAGCGAGGAAGTTTGGTGGGCCCTGTAGGACTTGAACCTACGACCGACGGATTATGAGTCCGCTGCTCTAACCAACTGAGCTAAGGGCCCCGCCTCTGCTATTGTACCCGCCTCTACGCCACCTCTGAAACCACGTCCGACACCGGAGTCAACAGCGAGCGGTTCGATTGCGCCGCGGGCTTCGTCGTCAGCAGCACGAAACTCACGCCCTTCTCCGGGTCCATCCACGTCAGCGTGCCCGTCGATCCGCTATGCCCGAACGTGCGCGCCGACGACTTCTTCCCCATCCCGCGCCCCAGCATCCAGCCGAGTCCCCACGGCGTATTCAGCCCCCGATTCTGATCCGAGATCATCGCCGACACGGTCGCGGGCTTCAGCACCCCTGCCGTGGGGTCGGCGAAATAACGTGCGAACTTTCCGACATCCGCGGCCGTCGCATGCGCGCCGCCCCAAGGCGAGGCAAGGTTGCGCCAGTACGCCGAGTTCCAATCCCAATCGTTCTGCTCCGACACCTGGCACTGCATCGTCGCCGACAACTCGCGCCCTCCGAGTCCCATCGAGGTGTCCTTCATCCCCAGCGGACGATAAATCTCGTCGCGCAGAAAATCGGGCAGCGGCCGCCCGCTCACACGCTGCACCACTTCCGCCGCCAGCAGCACGCCCATGCTCTGATACTTCACGCTCGTGCCCGGCGAATACAGCAGCGGCGTCGCGCACGTCGTGGCCACAAAGTCTTTCAGCGGAGCGTGGCGCTTACGCAGCGCGTCGTTCTCCGGCAGCATATCGGGCAAGCCCGACGTGTGCGTCAACAGATTCCGCAGCACGATGCGATCCTTCTCGCCGCCTCGGAATTCCGGTATGTACTTGCTCACCGGGTCTTCGATCGATAGCTGTTTGCGGTCGGAGAGCAGCATCACCGCCGACGCCGTCATGGGCTTCGAAATCGACGCCAGCAGAAATACCGCGGCGGGCGATTTCGCCGCGCCGAACGCGCGGTCCACCACATCCTTCCCCTGCGAGACGTGCAAGGCGGCCGCCGCCACGCTCCCCGATTCCACCTGCTGCTGGATTAGTGCGATCGCCTCGTCCACCTTCTCTTTGCGCAGCGCCAGAGCCATCACACTCTGCAGCAGCGTGCGGCGCGTCATCGTCCCTCTCCGTTCGGCATGGCCACTACTCTATACCGGAATCGCCTCATACGGTAGACTCACAATATTGGAGTTCTCCAAGTGTCTATCCGACCTGTTAAACGTCTGATTCAATCCAAGCCCACCATGGAAGGCGCCGGCGTCCATTTGCGCCGCGGTTTCGGTTTCGGCAACACCTCCGAATTCGATCCCTTCCTGCTCTTCGACGATTTCCGTAACGACATCCCCGACGATTACCTCGCCGGCTTTCCCTGGCATCCCCATCGCGGCATCGAGACCATCACCTATGTGCTGGCCGGCACCGTCGAGCACGGCGACAGCATGGGCAATCGCGGCGCCATCGCCGCGGGCGACGTGCAGTGGATGACCGCCGGCCGGGGCATCATCCATCAGGAAATGCCCAAGGGCGATACCGCCGGCCGCATGCACGGCTTCCAGCTTTGGGCCAATCTGCCCGCGAATCTCAAGATGACCGCGCCGCGCTACCAGGAAGTGAAGTCGCCCGACATCCCCGAGATCACCGACGACGACGGCACCAAAGTGCGCCTGGTCTGCGGCAGTTTCTGGGGCAAGACCGGACCAGTGGACGGCATCGCCGCCGAGCCCACATACCTCGATGTGACCATCCCGGCGGGCCACCGCAAGACGCTGCCGGTGGAGACCACGCGCCACGCCTTCGCTTATGTTTTCGCCGGCGACGGCAAGTTCTGCAACGCCTCCGGCCCGCTTTCGGTGCCCACCGAAGGAGTCGGATGGCTGGAGAT
>JBDTPR010000678.1:0-3960 GCA_039932635.1 Candidatus Solibacter sp. | reverse complement strand
AGCCAGCAGACGGCGATCAATAATGCCGCGCAGGCCGCGGCCTCGGGCCAAGCCACCTCCCTGAGCAAAGAGCAAGAACGGGGCATGACCAAGGAGCAAAAGGAACAGTACGAAAAGGCCGTCAAAGATCGCGAAAACTCCATGAAGAAGAACAAGGAGTTGAACGACGCCTTTTCCGCAGGTCTGACCGCCGTACAGGCTAAGGATTTCGATACCGCCGTCGCCAGCTTCACCAAGGCCAGCGAGCTCGATCCCAAGCAGACCGCCGTGTGGGCGCAGCTTGCCGACGCCCAGGTAAATCTCGCGCTGAAGAAGACCGGGCCGGAATTCGACGCTGCGATGGCGAAGGGCATTGAGTCCTACAATCACGCGATTGAACTCAACCCCGCGGATGCGGCCACGCACAACAATTTTGCCCTGGCGCTTGGCAAGGCGAAGAAGTTCCCCGAGATGCAGGCTGAACTGCAGAAGGCCGCCGAACTGGATCCGCCCAAGGCCGGTCAATACTACTACAACCTGGGCGCGATGCTGGTAAATGCCGGACAATCGGAACCCGCCGGCCAGGCATTCAAGAAGGCGATCGAGCTCGATCCTAACCACGCCGATTCCTACTACCAGTGGGGCGTTTACCTGCTCGGCAAGGCGTCCTTCGCCGCCGATGGCAAGGTGACCCCGGTGGCCGGCACGGTGGATGCGTTCCAGAAGTACCTGCAACTGGCGCCGACCGGGCAGTTCGCCGATTCCGCCAAGGGCATGCTGACTTCTCTGGATGCGAAGGTGGACACGTCGTACAAGAACCCCAACGCTCCGGCGCCCAAGAAGAAGAAGTAAGTTCCGTTACGTAGTGTAATACCCTGGGGCGGGAGGTCAAACTTTCCGCCCCGACCTCATGCTGCGTTATCTCATCATCGAAATTCTTCTCCCCCTCCTGCTTTTCCTGGTCCTGCGCTCTTTCCTCAAAGGACTCTTTCAGAATCGACGGGATGTGGCTCGGCGCGATTCGCCACGCGACACGCAGCCGGTACCTAATGCCCCGCCCCCGGTCTTCGCCGGAGGAGATTTGAAGAAGGATCCGGTGTGCGGAACTTATGTTTCGACCTCGGCCAGCGTGACGCGCACGGTGAATGGGGAGTTATTGCACTTCTGCTCCCAGGAATGCCGCGATAAGTACCGCGCCGCATAGGCGGATACCCCTGGACCGCAGTGTACACTGAGAAATATGCGGCGTCTTTGGTTTCTCGCAGCGGCCTTCGGGGCCTGCGCTTCCCTCTCCTTCGCACAAAGTTTTGAGGCCTCGGTGGGGGGCGGCCAGACTCTCATTCCCGCGAAGTACGCAGACCTGGGGACTTCGACCGGCGATCTGACCAGCGGCACGTATAAGATGAAAGACGGCTTCCGCATCACCCTGCGGATGGCGATCAACAACAAGCGTTTCACCGGTCACGAGTTCGGCTACGCGTATAGCCGCACCGGCCTGCAGGCCCCCTCGGTCACCACTGCCACCGGCGGAGCGCTGCCCGGTCAGCCGTCTACCGTTACGACAATTCCAGCCACCGATTACAGTTTGCCCTCGCACCAGGGCTTTTACGATTTCCTGCTGTATGCCGTCCCCGAAGGCAAGGTGGTCCGCCCGTTTATCGCGGGCGGCGTGCAGTTCACCGCGTTTTCGCAGCCCAATTCGTATAACTACGACCGCGAAACCAAATACGGGGTCAATTACGGCGGTGGAGTTAAATTCAAGGTGAAAGAAAATTGGGGATTCCGGCTGGATGCCCGCCAGTACAATATGGGCAAGCCCTTTAAGCTGCCCAACGCATCGGGGCGTTTGCTGATGTGGGAATTTTCCGGGTCGGTTTCGTTTTTACTTTAGGGCGATTGCGGAACCTACAGGAGTATCAGGCCTCGGCGGATTCCTAGCGTTACGGCCTCTGTGCGGGTGCCGGCATTCAGCTTCGCCAGGATCTGCGCTACGTGGAATTTCACCGTGTGCTCGCTGATGCCTAACTTCCAGGCGATGGTCTTGTTCGCCGCGCCGTCGGCAAGCATGCGCAGCACCTCGAGTTCGCGCGCCGTCAACGGCGTCGCCGTCTCCAGCGCCGTCGGGTTGCCCTTGGAGATTAGAGTTTCCAACTCCGAAGGGTCCACTAGCGCCATGCCTGCGGCCGCGGCCTGAATCGCCGCCAGAATTTCCGCCGCCGACGCGTCCGGCGGCAGGACTGCGCGCACTCCTGCGCGCAGCATCGCGGCGTCCCACGTGGCCTCGCCTAGAAGAACGATGGCGGCCGCCGGCGTCAATTCCTGCAGTGGGACGGCGGCGAGCACGACGTCGGAATAGGACTCCGTCAAACTGAGTTCCGGGCTGGAGGCCACTAAGGCTTCCAGCCCGGCGCGCACTGCCTCGGAATTGGCAGCGACCTGGACACGCGTCACGCGGCGGCCTCCACCGGGGAGGCTAATTTGACGAAGACCTCGCGCACGCGACGGCGGTCGCCGCGCAGGAAGTGCAGCTTCAATGTTGGGCGGCCGGAATCGAGCGAGGCAAGCAAGGCGTCGTGGCGTGTCAGGAGAATGTCGCCCTCGCACAGGCCGGCATGAGCCGCGGCGCCACCGGCATTCACCTCCAGGAGCAGCAGCCCCAGATCCACAGGGCGGAGCGACACGCCGAGCGCGGGTGCGGGGCCACTGCGTAAAAACTCCAGCGCGAACTGTGAAGGTACGGCCAGCCCGAGACCGGCGGTGACCGCCGTATTAACGCCGATTACGCGTCCTTCGGCATCGGCCAGCGGACCTCCCGAATTGCCAGGCGCGAGGCGCACGCCCGCGCGAATCCAGGGCTGATTCCCCATCCCCGCCATGGGACCCACCGAGTGGACGATGCCGGTGGACAGCGCCCCGGCGAAGCCCATGGGATTGCCCACCGCGAGCACGAGTTGGCCGGGACGCACGGTCTGGGAATCCCCGGGCGTGGCGGCGGGGAGGTCCGCCGCGTCGATCCGGAGGCTGGCCAGATCGCGCCGCGGATCGCGCATCACGACCTTCGCACGCAAGCGTCGCCCATCCCAAAGCTGCACGTCGGGGTGCGCCGAGCGAACCACGTGGGCATTGGTCAGGATTAAGCCGGCGGCACTCCACACGATCCCCGACCCCTGCGAGTTGGAGTCCGCATTGAAGATCTGCACGGTGGAGCGCCGTAAGCGCTCCGCGATTTCTCCATAGGCGCGCATGTCAGTTGCTCCGCGGGCGCTCCGCGATGGTGACGGTGAGTTCGCGGGCTTCGCCGCCGCGCAGAATCTCCACTGCCAGACTCTGTCCCACGGTGCGGCTTTCGAGCGCGAGTTGAATGTCATCGGTATCGTGCACCGCTTTGCCGCCCAGTTTCACCAGAATGTCGCCGATCATGACGCCGGCCTTCGCCGCCGGACCCGCGGGTTCGAGTGAAAGTACGATCAGACCTTTTTGATGATCGGGCAGTTCTACGGGTTGCAAGCCGACTCCGAGGTATCCGCGCGCCACGTGGCCGCGCGAGAGGATCTCGTCGAGAACTCGATCGATGGTTACGGAGGGAATCGCCAGCACGGCCATGCGCGATAGTACGCTGGTGGAGATGCCGATGACTTCGCCCGCGGTGTTGAACACCGGGCCGCCATCCGACATTGGGTACAGAGTGAGATCGAGGCGCAGGTAGTGATCGAGGCGTCCGCCGCGCCAGGTACGCCATTCGCCGCTGGACGCGCTGACGATGCCGAGTGAGGCGTTGGGCCCGGAGTCTTCGGAGCGACCCAGGGCCAGGGCCAGCGTGCCCGGCGCCGGCGCGCCGGTGGTGGGCGCGGGCGCGGCGGTAGCGCCCTCGAATTTGAGGATCGCGAGATCGGTGCCCGGGTCGGTGCCGGCGAGGGTCGCAGGCACATTGCGGCCGTCGGGCAAGGTGACGGCGATCTCCTCTTCGCGGCGGATGGTGTG
>JBDTPR010000677.1:0-3970 GCA_039932635.1 Candidatus Solibacter sp. | reverse complement strand
GATCGCGTCCTGGCTACGCCGGAGCCCGGCACCAGCAACCTGCGGCGTATCGTGGTGATGTCGATCTCGGAGATCGCCAGGAAGAATGAGGCGGACAAGGCCGATTGGACGAAGCGCGGCGTGTCCGGCATGGTGGCGTCGAAGTCCGGCAACGAAGTGACGCTGAAAATCCGCACACTCGGCGGCGAGAGCCAGGCTGTAGTCACGGTCGGCGACAAGACTACTTTCAAACGCTACGCGCCCGACTCGGTGAAATTCGCCGAGGCCAAGAACAGCAAGCTCGGCGAGATCAGCGTGGGCGACCAGGTGCGCGCTCGCGGCGTCAAGAGCGAAGACGGCCTGAAGGTGACCGCCGAGGACATTGTTTTCGGAACCTTCATTACCAAGGCCGGCACTATCACGGCGGTGAATACCGAGACCAAGGAAATCACCGTGAAGGATCTCTCGAACAACAAACCGCTGGTCATCCGCATTGCCGCGGATTCGCAGATTAAGAAGATGCCCGACATGGGCGCCATGATGGGCATGGGCCGGGGCGCTCCACCTGCCGGCGCACCTCCCGCCGGCGGACCTCCCGCGGGCATGGGCGGCGCCGCGCGCGGCGGCATGGGCGGTGGACGCGGAGGCATGGATATCAACGCCATGCTGGAGCGCATGCCGCTATCCAAGGTCGAAGACCTGAAGCCCGGCGAGACCATCGTCGTATCCAGCACCAAGGGCGCGAAGAACGATCAGGTCACGGCCATTATGATGCTCGCCAATGCGGAGAGCATTCTGCAAATGCTGGCCGCGCAAAGCGGCGGTGGCCGCTCCGGAATTCCCGGCGCCGGCGGCATGGGCGGCATGGGCATGGGCGGCGGTATGGACGCGCTGGGCGGCATGGGCCTCGGCGGAATGATGCAGTAGCCACGAAAATCATCAGCTAAAGATCGAACTCTTACCAACATGAAACTCACTCACTATATCTACGCGCTACTACTGTGCCTGTGGACTTTGGCTCCGGCCGGCCACGCGCAAGCCCCAGTTGGACCGGCTCTGCGCGGCACCATCACCGACCCCTCCGGCGCGCTCGTCCCCGGCGCCCTCGTGCAACTTCGCGGACCGGGCGGCGAGCAGCGCACCACCACCGGCAACGACGGAACCTACGCCTTCCCCACGCTGCGCCCCGGCAAGTACAACGTGCGCGTGATTGCCAAAGGCTTCACCGTCAGCGGCCGCCAGGATGTCGAAATCAACGCGCCCATCGTGCTCGACGCGCAACTCAATATTCAGACCGACACGCAGGTACTCAACGTGGACGACGAGGCCAACAGTGTGGCTGCCGACCCCACTTCCAACGGGTCCGCGCTGGTGCTGCGCGAGAAGGAACTGGCCGCGCTCTCCGACGACCCTGACGAGTTGCAGCAGCAATTGCAGGCGATGGCCGGCCCCGGCGCCGGGCCCAACGGAGGCCAGATATACATCGATGGTTTCACCGGCGGCAACCTCCCCAACAAATCGTCGATCCGCGAGATTCGCGTCAACTCCAATCCCTTCTCGCCGGAATATGAGCGGCCCGGCTTCGGCCGCATCGAGATTCTCACCAAGCCTGGCACGGACACGCTCCACGGCCAGGTGTTCGGCCAGTACAACAACGAAATGCTCAACTCGCGCAATCCGCTGTTGACCACTTCGACGCGCCCCGATTACCACCAGCGCATGTTGGGCTTCGCCTTGACCGGTCCCATCAAGAAGGGCAAGGCGAGTTTCGGCCTGGACGCGCAGAGGCGCTCCACGTTGGACAACGCGTTGATCATCGCCACGACGCTAGATGCCAACTACCAGCCGCTGAGTGTGAACCAGAGCGTGGAGACGCCGCAGACTTCCACCGCCATCAGCCCGCGCCTGGACTACGCGATCAACGCCAGCAATACCCTGGTGGCCCGCTATCAATACAACCGGCAGAGTTTCGACAAGCAGGGCGTCGGCGACTTCAGTCTGGAATCGAAGGGCTACGACCGCATCGGCTCGGAGAATTCACTCCAGGTCACCGAGACAGCGATTCTGAGCCCGCGTTTCATCAATGAATCGCGATTCCAGTTCATGCGATCGAATTCGCAGAGCACCGGCGACAACACGCTGCCCGCCATCACCGTCCAGGGCGCCTTCAACGGCGGCGGCGCGCAGATCGGCAACTCCGGCACGCTGCAAGACCGCCTGGAATTCTCCAACAACTCAACCTTCACGCGTAAGACGCACACCATCAAGTGGGGCGGACGCGTGCGCCAGAGCTACCTCGATTCCACCAGCGTCAGCAACTTCGGCGGCACCTACAGCTTCCTCAGCGGCTCCGGCCCGGTGCTGGATGCCAACGATCAGCCGGTGGCCGGCGCCTCCACGCAAATCACCGCTTTGGAGCGTTACCGCCGCACACTCGTCTTCCAGAAGCAGGGGCTCACTGATGCGCAGCTTCGCCAGTTGGGCGGCGGCGCGTCGCAGTTCACCCTGAGCGCCGGTACGCCGGTGACCTCGGTGAAACAATTCGACGCCGGCCTCTTCCTGAACGACGATTGGCGCGCGCGCCCAAACCTGACCTTCAGTTACGGCCTGCGCTACGAAGCGCAGAACAACCTGAGCGACTTCGCCAATTTCTCGCCGCGTATCGGACTTGCCTGGGGCATCGACGCCAAAGGCAGCACGCCGGCCAAGACAGTGCTGCGCGCCGGCTTCGGCATCTTCTTCGACCGCGTCAATGAGAACGTCACGCTGAACATGCTGCGCTTCGACGGCGTGACCCAGCAATCGTATTTCATCATCGACCCGTTCTTTTTCCCGGCGATTCCTTCGCTGCCTCTCCTGGCGGCGGCCAAGCAGCCGCAGAGCCTGCAATTCGTAGACAGCGGCATGAAGGCTTCGCACACGTACCAGACCAGCATCGGCGTGGACCGTCAGGTGACCAAGGCGCTCAAGATCAGCGCGGTCTACCTGAACGGCCGTGGCACGCACCTCTCGCGCTCGCGCAATATCAACGCGCCCATCGCAGGGCTGTTCCCGTACGGCGATTCGCAGATCCGCTACCTCACCGAATCCACCGGCTTCAGCCGCACCAACCAGCTCCAGGTGACGCCGAGCATCAATTATAAAAAGCTCTTCGTCTTCGGCTTCTACTCCCTGAGTTATGGGCGGACCGACGCGGAAGGCCAGCCGGTGAACGCCTACAATCTGCGCCAGGAATGGGGACCGTCCGGGTTCGCCGACGTGCGCCATCGCATGGTGGTCGGCACCAGCCTGCCTCTGCCGTGGAAGATCTCGGTGAGCCCGTTCATCATCGTGTCGAGCGGCGCGCCTTACAACATCACCACGGGCCGCGACAGCAACGGCGACAGCATCACGGCGGAGCGTCCTTCGCTGGTTAATCTGCCGGCGGGACAGTGCAGCGGGCGCGACCTCTACTTCTCGACCGACTTCGGCTGCTTCAATCTGAATCCGCCACCGGGCGCCGCGATCGGCCGCAATGCGGCGCGCGGTCCGGGGTCGTTCAATATGTCGCTGCGCGCCAATCGCACGTGGACAATCGGTGGCAAGGGTGAGGCTCCGTCCGGTGGCATGGGCGGCATGATGATGGGCGGCGGAATGGGCGGCGGCGGTGGCATGCGCGGCGGCGGCGGACCTCCCCCAGGCGCGGTGATGACCACGCCTCCTCCGGGCATGATGGGCAGCGGCACGCAGCAGGCGGCCTCCCGGCGCTACACCATCACGTTGAGCTTCAATGCCTCGAACGTGCTGAATCACGTCAACTGGGCAGCGCCCAGCGGCGACCTCGGTTCGCCCTACTTCGGGCAGTATCGTAACCTGGCCAGCGGCTTCGCGACGATGAGTTCCGGCGGCGGCACTTATAACCGCAAGATCGACGTGCAGGTGCGGTTCGCGTTCTAGAACTACCTGCCGGACTACGGCCTTCGGTCGGTGCAGGCGAGCGTTGCTCGCCTCG
>JBDTPR010000676.1:0-3977 GCA_039932635.1 Candidatus Solibacter sp. | reverse complement strand
GCTAGCGTAAGGCGTCCGATGTGGGCGAGGGCGTGGGTCATGGCGTGGAGTGCTTGTGGTGGACGCGCGAAGAAGGCGATGTATTTATCGCCCTGCCGGGGTCGAACTCCAGCCGGCGCAGCGTCGCGCGGAACACCATGTCGGCTTCGCCTGGGCGTAATTCGTGGCGGCTGGCCATCGGGCGCCGTCCGCTCCGAAGGCTTGCCGTCCAGCACTGTGTCGGAGGCGGTGGCGTCCACATGCGGCCGCGTATCACGAGGATTCCGGCCTTGGCCGGTTTGCCGATGTACTGCGGGCTCTTGTTGCGATGGTGCGCGTACTGCGCCTGTGGGTTTTCGCTCAGAGGATCAGATCTCGCTGGTATACTCAAAGAGACGAGGTGATACCGTGGCCCAAATGAATCGCGAGCAACGGGAAGGCAAACTGGACAACCGCCCGGTGACTGTCCCTTATGCCGCCTCGGGGCACCCTTCCATCGAACAACTGATGGCCGAGCAAGGCACGGGGCCCATCACCGACGTTTCCTCGCTGCACGGGGACTTCTGGCCGGACGAAGAGTCCGTTGAAGAATTCGTGGCTACGATCCGCGAATGGCGCGGCCACAAGCGTACCGATCCGTCCGCATGACCAAGGCCGTCGCCGATACGGACGTCGTTTCCTACGTCTTCAAGAATCACCCTTTCGGCTCCCGCTACGATGCGGAACTTGCCGGTCACATCGTGCTGATTTCCTTCATGACCGTCGCCGAGATCGAGCGATGGGTGCTTCAGTACCGGTGGGGTAACCAGCGAATCCAATTGCTCCGCACGTTTCTCCAACGGTTCACCATGGTGCCGTCAAGTCCGGACCTCTGCCGTAAGTGGGCTGAGGTGATGGTAGCGGCACAAGCCGCCGGCCGTAGAATCGAGACGGCCGATGCCTGGATCGCCGCCACAGCCTTGCAGCACGACGCGCCGCTGCTCACCAACAATAGGAACGACTATCTCGGCGTGGCTGGCTTGACGCTGATCTCCCACGCCCCGTAAGGGCCCCCATCAACCCATCAACCTGTTTTTCGGCGCCGCGGCGCGGAGCGCGAACAGGGTACCAACGCCACCGGTCTTCCGGCTGGTCCACTGCTGCGGCAAGTCCAGCGCGCCCAGGATCGCCTTGACACGCCTTTTGATGTAGCTCTCGCCCATAGGCTTGAAGACGCCTTTCTGGAACACGTACACCTTGCCGCCCGAGTCCACAGCGAAGTGCGAGTCCGCAGTGACGCGAATCCCCAATCTTGGCGGCGGGGTGAAGAACTTCGCGTTCTCTGAGAATCCGCCGGTTCAAGGTAAACACGCAGGACTGAACTCGCGAAGCGCCGGATATGTGTTTTGAAACTGGGCCCGGCGCCAACGCGGGAAGCGGATTAGTCTTCAGCGTAGCGCCTCGTCCGGCCTGCAGGAGCGAGTGGGACAGGAGAGGCAATGATCCCCGGGTATGGGGTACCGGTAGCCGGTGCCGACCGCCACAGCGCCGAGCAACACATTGGTGGAGAACTGGCGATTCGCTTTGTGCTCCGCAGAGAGATCCCTGGTCACCCAATAGTTCATCACTCCGATGCTCTGCACTCCCCACCCGCGATTCGCAGACTCGCCACAGCGATTTTCCAGGTCTAGTAATCGCGCGAACGATACCACGTCCGGAACCAGCCGTTTGATCTTTACTCCCTGGTCCCGCAGGTATAGAGCGAAGGCATGTTTCTTCCGGCGTGAGGAGCGAAGCACCGCGTACCTGCCGGTGATCATGGCATCACCGATCTCCAACTGGTAAGGCATCACAGGTTGGAGGACCTCACACCGCCAGATGATATCGCGCAGCCGCCGGCAAGCCCGCGCGCCTTGCATCAGGCGACTCCTGTACTCTTTCTGAGGGATGCCTTCCCGGCACTGGAAATATTCCGTCTCTTTCCAGCGTGCATCAAAGAAATTATGGGTATCATTCAGCGTCGGCTGTCGGCTGGCACCCAATTCCGTGAGTAGCCAGGCAGCCGTGCTCTCTGCGCAGTTCAAGACCGGCGACTCCGGCAGGGTGGTCAACCCGACGGAGCGCAGGGGACACTTTAGGTGGTATTGCAGAGAATATTCATCGATCAATGTTCTTTCGTTCAAAGTAGTGCTCCTTCTGAGGACGGCTATTGGCAATGGATGCCGCGCATTGGAATCGGAACTTGGAGCGCCTCATTACCGAGGCCGCGCGAATCCGTTCAGGACCGACCGATTGCGGGACTTCAGATCCAGTAGAGGTTGTAGAGGCTGGAGGCCAACGTGCCATCGTTGTCGAAAAGGTACCCGTTCGATTTGAGCTCCCGCAGACGCCGCAACAGTGCTCCCGGTTTGTGCGGACGCTTCTCGACTGCCTGCTGCAGAGTTCGCATGATCTCTTCACGTGCCGGTTTGCCCTTGAGCAGGTACGTCGCCAACTGCCGCGCTTCCATCAACTCCGGAGCCTCTGGTGCCGGAAACGGCGATACGTCCAACTCCAGATCCGGAGTGAATTTCACCACCAGGTGATGGCCCGGATACCAGGTCCACTTGGACTCGGTCTTGTCGGTGTGGACGTTGCGGAACTTTTGCCACTTGAGGCACCGCTTACCCTTCCTCAGCTTGGCCTGGATCGATCCGCCCGGGATCTCAACTTTCTCGCCGCTGCACAGCGCCAGTGTCATCCGGTCAAAGACGGCTTTCACTGCCGCTTCGGCCTTCCGCGCCGTGACCCCCTTCGCCATTACGTCCTTGACGATAACGCTTTTGCCACCCTTCTTGTTCTTCATTTGCGAACTCCTTGAAGGCCCAGACGCCTGAAATGACGCCTCCCCTGCTTTACACGGATGTTGGAATCAGAGCCTCTATTTGTCGCCCTCTTCCCGTGGTGCCGGCGAAGAGGGAGTGGACCGCGTTGGTGGCGGCATGGAAAGTGGCCAGAGCAGAGAAAGCACTCCTTTTCCTGGCCTGGTGATGCAGTCGACCGCAAGGAGTGGAGAACGATGGCGGCGCTTCTTTTGTGGAACGATCCGAAATCGCATTTTGAATAGCTCTCATCGAGAAACTCCAAACCCTTACGCTGGTCGTGTCCGAAACACGCGCATGGATCTGAGTTCCCCTCGGCGAAAATCACCGAGCCTCGCGAGTGGAGGGCGGGGGAAATTGATACTTACGTCTTTAGTTTAAAGCGTCAGCGGCGGCGTAGTCATCGACCATGAATGCTCAGGCATGCTCATGTGTGGTCTGGAGGCGGGGAGCCACCAGGAACTCGATGAAGGCCATGCCTCGGATTTGGAGAGGGCGAACTGCGACTGTGAGCATCTCGCGGGCCAAAAACACGTCGATCGCGCGCATCACCCGGTGATTTTAGGCAAATACAACGAGTTCGACGACAGCCCGGCTCCATGCTGCCGACTGGATGATGGAAGCCGAACTCCGTTCTTTGGCGGAGGTCACCGAAATCGGCAGGCGTTACGCCCTGCTGCCGGACGGGGAAGAGAAGAAGTCCCTGTTGACGGAACTCTGCCAGTGCTTTCATCCGTATTTGATGAAGTATTTGGTGATGATTTGCCGCGGGCACGTGCCGGTGAAGGGGATCGGTGACCGTTCTCTCTGCGTGAACAAAGACATCGTTCCTTTTATTAAGTTCTTCCTGCCCAAAGGAACGCCGGTCACCAAGCAGACCATGCTGGTCGCCGTGCGCCATTTCCATCTCGCGTTTAAGAGTATGGAAACCGAAGAAGTGTACGACGTGTTGATGGAACAACTAATCCGCGCCGTGCATAAGTATGATCCTAACTACACGGAGAAAGTCCGTGAAGTCGCTGAGACTATAGACAATGAATTCCTCTCCAAACAGAAACATCCCTCCCTTGCTGACGTCAACCGGTTCCTGGAGTTTGATGGCAATCGCTATCTCCGCCTGCTATGCCGCCGTGGCTTCCTTAAGCCGAACCGAAAGGA
>JBDTPR010000675.1:0-3989 GCA_039932635.1 Candidatus Solibacter sp. | reverse complement strand
AGGCGCAGAGATCGCAGAGGAAGCGCAGAGAAAACCAAGACCTCTGAGACATTCACCGCCGCGTTCTCTGCGCCTATCTCTGCGTCTTTGCGTCTCTGCGGTGAAGCCAGGCTGTCCAATGCGAGCTCTCCGCCAACAGCGCTACTTGGCGATTCCGTAGCAGTAGAGCATTCCGTCGAAGGTGCCCAAGTAGACTCGGCCGTTGGCTATCGACAACTCACCGTTGTGGGCGAAGGATGTGATTTCTTTGCCGCTGTTCCAGAGTTCCTTGCCGGTGAGCGCGTCCAGGGCGTACAGGACGGCGTGGGTCGAATTCGGAATGCGGCGCGAGGCCACGTCGTCGAGACCGATATCGAAGTAAGCCTGCGCGGTGTTCTCGCCGCTGCCGAAGGAGTAGACCACGCCATTGGCAACGATTGGCGGCTCGCCGCGATTCATGTCGCCGGAAATCCACGCCGGTACGAGTTGCGTCTTGCCGTTGACTTCCTGCACTTTGAAAGCAGCGACACCTCCATCCGTGGTCTCGCCGTTCTGTATGGGGAATTTGAATTGCGAATGCTTGGGGCCCCAGAACGGGCTCAGCACCCAGCGGTTGCCCTTGGAATCGAGCCATGTGGCGAGCGATCCCCAGATACCGGCGGAGGCGAAGTTCACTTCCTCATTGCAGAAGATCGGCGTGGTGAACAGGTCGGTGCGATGGTCGTCGCCGCCGATGGCCGCGGTGTCCATCAGCCAGAGGCGGCATTCCTTGCTGCCGCTGACCATGAGCTCCTTGCCCTTGTAGGGGAAGATGACGGGCGTCACCTGCGCATCCAGATCGCGCTTGACCAGCCAGGCGGCATTGGGCGGGCCGAAAGTGTCGTGCAGCTTCAGCGCCTTGGTCTCCGGATCCTGCTTCAAGCCGATGATGCCGTTGCCGAAAATGCCGCGCTCGGGAATCCACTGGCCGTCTCCGGTGCCGGTGTACATGGCGCCCGTGGTGGGGCTGATGGCGGGTCCGGTGCGGCCCCACATGCCACCTCCGACATCGCCCCACTGGCCCACCTTCTTGGTGGCGAGGTCGTAGGAATACGCGTAGTTGCCGGTGCCGCCGCAGTGCTGCGACATGTGCGTGTAGATGACACCCTTGTAGAGGTTGAGGGACCAGAGCTTGCCATTCGGCGGGACAAATTTCGAGGGCGGCGCGATGTCTTCGCCGTCGGCGAGATTGATCTGGCGCAGATACCCGTCCCAACCCACGGCGTACACGGTGTACTTGCCGGGACCGTTCGGCGCGATCACGGGAATCGCGGTCTGGCCGCCGGGGCACAACGGGTCCTGACTGGGCGCGGGGCCGACGTATTCGGTCTTGTAGTGCCTGGTCCAGAGGAGCGTGCCCTTTTCGACATCGATGGCGAAGAGATCGTCGGAGACGCCGGATTCGAGCGCGATCTGCTTAGGCCCGTCCTTGGTGGTGACCTTCGACGCCACCAGCGTCATGAAGAGAGTGCTCATGACGCGCGGTTTGGTGTCGAGCTTGATCTTCCACAGCAGCTTCATGTTTTTGGCTGTGGAGGGGCTCAGGATTTTTTCGTCGCGCTGCCAATGGGTGCGTTGCGGGTCGTACCCGCCGGTCAACCAATCTCCGCCCCAGGCGAGCGCACAGCCCGCTGTCATCGCTGCAATCCGCACAATCGTTTTCATGGGTATGAACCTATTTTCGTCTCTCTTGATAGCTGATTACCTGGCGGCCCTATTTGGCGGCAAGGGCCGGCGGGACGATGGGAATTCCGAACGCGTAGATGGTGCTGTCGGCGGTGGCCAGATACAGTTGGCTGGCGCTTTCCGCCATGCCGCCGGTGGGAAGCACCTGGCCGGCGATGGTCGTGCCGCTGTTCCAGAGTTCCTTGCCCGTCTTGCCATCGAGCGCATAGAGCACGGCAGGCTTGGCCGCCGTTCCGCCGGCGAGGGCGAAGACCAGGCCGTTGACGACGATGGGCGGCAGCGGGGTAGTGAGATCGCGCGATACCCAGCCGGGCTGCAGCGACAGCTTGCCGCCCTGGTCCACGACTTTGAAGGCGACCACGGCGCCATTACTGACGCTGCCGTTGGTCGCGGGGAGACTGGCCGAAGCATTGAGCGCAGCGGTGGCACTGGCGAGGATCCAGCGCTGGCCGTCGACTTCCCAACTGGCGAGAGCGCCGGCGACGGAAGTGGCGAAGGCGGCCGAGCGGGCGAGCGGAGTCTTGTGATCCGCGCCGCCCAGTGAGGCGCTATCGAGCAGGTAGAGGTGGCCGTCCTTGTTGGCGACGGCGATCAGGTCGCGTTCCTTATCGCCCTGCTTGAACGGGAAGACGACGGGCGATGAAGTGAATTCGGACTTGCCGGGCGTGAACCAATCTTTCAGCCTGAGCGTTTTGCTTTCCAGCGCGACCAGGGAATCGGAGAAGGCGGCCGGCGTGTAGTCGCCATCGCCGGTGGCCGCATAAATGGTGGCGTCGGTGCCGAACGCGGGGCCCACTGTGCCGACGACGCTGCCGCCGTTGGTAGACCAATGCAATGGCGTGGGAGTGGGCGCGGAAATGTCCATGGCCCAGACTCCGTTCGGCGCTCCGCCGCAGTTGCCGCGGGTGGCGGCGTAGACGACGTTGTCCACGAGGATCAGCCCGGTGGCATTCGCGTCGGCAGGCAGGAACTGCATGGGAGGCTTGATGTCCTTGCCATTCGAAATGTAGAGGGTGCGCAGTTTGCCGTCGGTGGCGAGCGCGAAGATGCCGCTGTTGAGCGGATTGGGCACGGGACGCGGGCCACGCGCGGCCAGCGGTCCGGGAGGAGGCGCACCCCGACCGGCGGGCCGGGCGAGGGCGAGGGCCGGGGCGCCCGCGTCGGGCTCACCGACGCTGCCGGTGGCGGCCGCTCCGCCGCGCCCGCCGCGTCCACCTTGGGCGCCGGAACCCGCGGGTGCGGGCGCCAGGGTTACGGGCCGGGTCACGCCGGCGGTCATGCCGCCGGGGCACTGGGCGGTGCCGGCGGAGGTGCTGGAGCCGAGCGTCTGCGTCCATTCGACGCGGCCGATATCGAAATCGAGCGCAATGGCGGCGTTGGATGCGCCGCCGACGAAAGCGTACGAGCGGAAGCCGCGGTAGCCTACGTAGCCATCCACGGTCACCGCCTGGGAGAGCGAATATCCGCCCTTCGCGGTGTTGTCCACTTTGACTTTCCAGAGGAACTGAAACTCCGGCATGCGGGCGAGGGAAATGCTCGGGTCGGCGCGCGCCCAGGCGGTGCGTTGGGCGTCGGCGCCGGCGGTATTCCAGGAACCGCTGCGCAGGCCGAATTGCGCCATGGCCGCGCTGGTGAACAGAGCGCCCGCGGTGACGAGGGCGGCGGCGCGTGAGAGATTTCGCATATGGTCTGACAAGATCATGCTCCGTGAGTATACTTGCATCGCCTGACCGGGCGGTAGGTGGTCAGAAGGCCAGGCGGTCCTTGTGGGCTTCGAATTTGGCGAAACTGACGTTCGCGACTTTCTTCAAATCGTCCAGGGCTTTGAACTTCCCGTTCTTCGTACGGTACGCCACCACCGCCGCAGACTCGGTACGCGTGAGCGAAAACGCACTCTCCAAATCGATTCCATCCGCCGTGTTGACGTTCACCTTCGGCAGCGCATCGGCAGCGTAGTGCGTGGCGAGATACTCAATCGCCTGTCGGATCTCTTCGGGCTTCGCCTGCATGCCCAATACAGACATTTTATTGATCGTCGTCTGCCACCCATCGCGATCCTGCCGCAGCGCCACTGCCCGCTCAATCTCATGGCACTGGCTGCAGATTTTGGACGTCACATCTTTGCCCGGCCCGTCCGCCAATTGGGCCAACCCGGCCGTCGGGAATATCGCAATCACCGTGAGTATGCGAAGCAGAAACATGACGTTGCCGAGCATATCACAAACCCCATGTACTCCTACACATGTGGGGCGGACTTCAGTCTGCGATCGGGCTTCAGCCCGATC
>JBDTPR010000674.1:0-4006 GCA_039932635.1 Candidatus Solibacter sp. | reverse complement strand
CGCGTTACCCGCGCGAATGCCTTCGGACTCAAGCCCACAACGTCTAAACACAGGCGCTCCAAGTGCCGTGGGCTCAACTGAACCGACTCGGCAACTGCCGGCAGCGCGATTCGGCCGCCACCCTCGCGAACCACCGAGATCATCCGATCGATGCGTCGTTCAGGGTCCGCAGTCTCCACTTGGACAACCTGTTGCAGAGTCGCAAGTACCTCGGCCGCCGTCTGACCTTTGCGTAATTTTCGGCGGATGCTGCGCACTGCCGCATCGGGAACAACCCCAGGTCGGAAGCGAATACCGACGATTTCTTCGCCCAGTTGGCAAGGCGATCGAAACGGCGCCAGGGCAGGTTTACGAAGGTGGACATACCAAGGCCCCCTGACCCTCACAGCAAGTGAGTAACAGCCATCGGGAAGCACCCAATGCGAAGGTGTTCCGCACCCCTCCGAACTCACGCCCACCGACCAAAGGCAATCAAGGGCATGGCAGATTTCGGACTTCGGTGACGTTTCGCGGTATATCAATCGAGCCACGTTGTCATTCAGCATAGCCCAAACCTCCTTGCCGTCGATCGGTGTCTTTGACTGCCGCGGCGTGGCTCCCAGCGAAAACAAGCTGAAGGAATTCGTCCGGCGCCGAGCGTACTCTCGGATACTCCTCCAAGTCAAGACCGACATGGCGCTGCCCGGTAGGAATGGCATAATGGACATCTCCAGACTGCGGTTTTCCATATGTCGGTAGCTCAGCGTCACAATATCAACATCGCCGGAAAGGGCGAAAAGACCCTCCTCTTCGCCCATGGCTATGGGTGCGATCAGCTCATGTGGCGCTTCATCGTCCCCGCCTTCCAGGACCGTTACCGTGTGGTCCTCTTCGACCATGTGGGCGCCGGAAAGTCCGATCTCAAACACTTCAGCCGCGAGAAATACGCCACCCTCAACGGCTATGCCGCCGACGTCCTCGAAATTATCGATGCCGTGGGCGGTCCGGTGATCTTCGTGGGCCATTCGGTCAGCGCGATCATCGGCATTCTTGCCGCCATAAAACGCCCCCAGGCTTTCGAGCGTCTGGTGCTGGTCGGGCCCTCCCCGTGCTACATCAACCAGGACGGTTACGTCGGTGGCTTTACGAAAAGCGACATCGAGGGACTTCTTCAGACGCTCGATGAGAATCATCTCGGCTGGTCCAAAGCGATGGCGCCCGTCATCATGAAGAACTCCGAGCGCCCGGAACTTGCAACGGAGCTGGCCGAAAGCTTTTGCCGCACAGACCCCGAGATTGCCAAACACTTCGCCCGCGTCACTTTCCTTTCGGACAACCGCGCGGATCTCGAACTACTCACCGTTCCCGCGCTGATCCTGCAATGCTCCGACGACAGCATTGCCCCCGACAGTGTCGGACGTTTCATCCATGAAAAGCTCGCCGATAGCCATTTTGTAAGGTTGCGGGCCACCGGGCATTGTCCCCATTTGAGTAGCCCCGAAGAGACTATCGCCAGCATACGGGATTACCTTGAGCGCTGACCGGAACCAACGGCATATCGTTCCAAAATCCTTCCTCGAGGAAAATGTCGAGGAGCTCTATGAGATGGCCCCCTGCGGCTATTTATCCACCGACGTCGAGGGCTACATCGTCAAGGTGAACGCCACGCTCGCCGACTGGTTGGACTATGAACGCCAGGAGCTGACGGCGGATAAGCGCTTCGTGGATCTGCTGACGGTCGGCGGCAAAATCTTTTACGAGACGCATTTCAGCCTGCTGCTCCGCATGCGCGATGCCGTGGATGAAATTGCCCTCGACCTGGTCTGTAAAGACGGCCGTGTGTTGCCCGTGCTCATCAATGCCAGGCAGAAGCGTGATGAAGCCGGAGAGCCGGTGTTGAATCACTTCACCATCTTCAATGCCACCGAGCGGCGCATGTATGAGCGCGATATTCTTGCTTCCCGCAACTTGTTTCAGACCACTCTTTCCAGCATCGGGGATGGCGTCATAGCCACCGATGCCGCAGGCGTAGTGACCTTCATGAACCCCGTGGCCGAAGCGCTCAGCGGCTGGAACACCGAGAATGCCGTTGGCAAGCCGATCGAGGAAGTGCTCGTCTTGCGCCGCGAAAACAGTACGGCGAGCGTACCTAACCCGATACGGAAGGCCCTGCTCGAAGGAGTCATCGTCGGCCTGGAGAATCACACCATACTCCTTGCCAGGGACGGGCGCTCGCTTCACATCGATGACAGCGGCTCGCCCATCCGCGACGCCGGCGGCGCGATCGTCGGCGCGGTCCTGGCATTTCGGGATATCACCGCTCAGCGAAAAGTCGAAAGCGAGCTGAAAGAGGCGCACCGGCAGTTGGAAATTAGCGCCGCCGAACTGAAGAGGTCCAATGAAGATCTGTCCCAGTTTGCGTACGTCGCCTCCCACGACCTTCGCTCGCCGCTCAATACCGTAGTGCAGTTTTCCCAGCTCCTCGAACGGCAATATGGCGACCAGCTCGGCGACGGGAAACAGCTGCTCGATTATGTAACCGGCGCGGCAAAGCGAATGCAGAACCTCATCGACGACCTCCTGTCCTATGCGAAGGTTTCCGCCGAAGAAGCCCACGTGTTTGAACCGGTCGATGCCAACCTCCGCCTGCAAGCCGCCCTCGAGAATCTGCGCGGCCCCATTGAGGCAACCCATGCTGTCGTTACGCACGACGCGCTACCTGCCTTGCCCGTAAGCGGCACCAGCCTCGTACAGTTATTTCAGAACCTCGTTGGCAATGCGGTGCACTACCGCGGTGACGACCCGCCGCGTGTTCATATTTCCGTCGAAAAAGAGGACGGCTGGTGGCGCTTTTCCTGCAAGGACAACGGCATCGGAATCGCGCCGGAACATCAACTTCGGATCTTCGACGCATTCAGGCGGCTGCATGGAGTCGAGAGGCCGGGCAGCGGGATTGGCCTTGGGGTCTGCAAGAAGATCGTCGAGCACTACAAAGGGCGCATCTGGGTGGAGTCCGCGATTGATCGTGGCTCGACATTCTTCTTCACCCTTCCCGCAAACAATTCTTAACCCGGTAAGGGCATTCCCCCCGGCCATGCAACGCCCCTCTGCGACAATCAAAGCATGCGGAAACCTGCAGCATTCCTGGCCCACGGCTCGCCCATGACCGCGCTCGGCGGCGACGCCCACGCCGCCGCCCTTCGCGCTTTCGGCGACCGCCACCTCGACGCTCGCGCCATCCTCATCGTCTCCGCCCACTGGCAGGTCTCCCGGCCCGTACGCGTCACCGAATGGGAACACATGCCGCTGCTCTACGATTTCGCCGGCTTCCCCGAAGAGCTCTACCAGATCGAATATCCCGCCCCCGGCGACCCGGTGATCGCCGCCCGCATAGTCAGCACCCTGCTGGCCGAAGGGCAGGACGCCAGGCTCGAGTCGTTCCGCGGCCTCGATCACGGGGCCTGGGTACCGGCACGCCTCGCCTGGCCTGAAGCCAAACTCCCGGTGCTCGAACTCTCCTTCCCCTTCGCCGATCCGCCCCAACTCTTCCAACTCGGCCGCGCCCTGCGACCCCTGCGCGACGAGGGCATCCTGGTAATCGGCAGCGGCGGCATCGTGCACAATCTCTCCCGCGTCCGCATGCAAGACAAAGACGCGCCCGTAGACGAGTGGGCCGCCGAATACGACACCTGGGTCGCCGAACAGGTCGAAAAGCGCGACATCGGCAAGCTCTACGAGATGAAACTCGGACCCCACGGCCGTCTCTCCGTACCCACCCGCGAACACTTCGATCCGCTCCTCATCACCATGGGCGCATCCTGGCCGGACGACAAGCTGGAAACCATCTACCAGGGCTTCCACCACGGCAACCTCTCCATGCGCAGCTTCAGTTTTGGGTAGCCAGTTGACCACTGTGGAATATACTGTGGAGTAGGGTCCACAATGGAAACGATTCAAGTCGTCCTCGATTCTAAATTGTTGCGCGCCACGGAAACTGCGGCCCGCCGTACGAAGCTGAATCGCTCGG
>JBDTPR010000673.1:0-4011 GCA_039932635.1 Candidatus Solibacter sp. | reverse complement strand
TTCATGTCAAGTCCAAAAAATGTCCAAACTCCAGGCACCGACTTCAGTCGGTGCATCCGAGCGAAGCTCGGCCCTCTTAAATCTCGCTAATCAACTTCCGTCCCGCCAAAGACACGCGGAATCCGTACACCGTCAGCATCGCCACCATGAGGGTCGGCATCAGCGCCATCCCCGCGTACCACGCCGAGAAATCCAGCACCCCGCCCAAAGCCAGCACCTGCCCCACCAGACTCGTCACCATCGCCGCCAGTAACCCAAACCGCAGCAGCGTAAACGCAAAAATCACGTATGCCAGGGCATTCAAGGGATAATCCACCATCGGCGTCGTACTCCCGGTGGTCGTCGCAAGAGTGATCACCACCACGAAGGCCAGCCCCGCAATCCACTCTTTCCGCAAAAGCAGCCGCAGCAAAAACAGCATGAAGAAGAACAACAGCGCCGTGAAAATCGCCGCCGGAATCGTCTTCAACACCGCCGCCATCTCCGCCCTCACTCCCAGCAACGCGTCCAATTGCGGGAACACGGGCATCCCATTATTTCCGTGCAGCGCTACCGCCACAGCGTTCCCCATCGCCAGCATCGATCCGAACCCCGCGCCGTACAACAGGTCGCGCCCCACCAGCGGATCGCCCGCCCCTCGCGACGTGAACCGCGTCCACGAGATGATCGTCCGCGGCCACTTTTTTCGCACCCACGGCTCCAGCGCCACATAAACCATCCAACTCATCCCGGCATTCAACATTGCCATGCTGATGGTTGTCCAGAATCCCGCCATCTCGCTGATCGTGGCCGTATGGTGCATCGCCAGCAGGTTGCCGGACGCCTGCCCCACGAAGTAGATCACCGTCAGCCACCACGCACCGCGCATGTCCGCGCGTCCGCTGCGCACGTTGAGCCAGCTCAGCACACACGCCGCCAGGATCACGATATAGATAATCACCAGCACCGGGATCGAGTTCCCTGCACTATTCCCCGGGGGCGTCATGCGCCTCGCCGTCGTCCACGGCCCGATTATTTTGAAGAATACCGGCCGTCCCCGCCACGTCGCCGCCTCCAGCCGCAACTTCGCTCCGGTGTGCACATCGGTGCCGGTCCACGCCGCGCGCGCGTCCCAGTTCGCCAGCGGAGTCCATTGCGCCTCCGTCTCCTGGAACTGCGATTTATCCAAGCCGGCCGCCTGGAACAGCTTGCCCCAGTCGAATGGCGGACCCGGGGCCGCCGGCTTCTCCACCTGCGGGGGCACGGCTTCGAACTCCGTCAATTTCCCATCCGAATCGGTCATCAGCCGCACCATGCCGGAGCGCTCCAACGGCGGGTCATCGTACGCCGCCGCCGTATTGAACTGATGCTCCGCCGACATCGGCATCGGGCTCTCCCGGTACCACAACTGCACCAGCGGCGGATACCCCACCGCCGGTTTGCGCCATCGCTCCGCCGCTTCCTTCGGGTGCGTCGTGATGAACTTCTGATATCCCGAAGGGTAGTCGAGCCCCCAGGCCACATCAGCCGCCTTCGCCGTGTATCCGAAATTCCGAATGTGCGACCGCGCGTCGCGCGTCAAAGCGTCCGGCGAATTCTCCAGGTTCAGTTTCGAGGTGATCGCCACGCGCGGCGAAAGCACAATGTTCGCCGCCATCAGAACCAGCGCCGCACCCAGCCACGCCACCGCCACCTTGGCCGGCAGACCGTCCGTCTCGCCCGCCATCGCCACCAGTTCGGGCGATGGAGTCTCACCTGCCGCCAGCGCCGCCGCCAGAGGATCGCCGCCCGGCAGCGCCGCCGCCACCGCCATCGCCGAGGAAGGACGCAGCCCCGGGTCATGACTCAAACAGCGCAGGATCACGCGCTCCGCCGAAGGATCCAGGTCGCGCACCAAGCTCGTAATGCTCGCCGGCGCGGCGCGCTCCTGCATCTGCATCAATTCCATCAGCGACGAGGCTTCGAATGCCCGCTTCCCGGTGAACAACTCGTAGAGCAATAGTCCCAGCGCGTAAATGTCGCTCTTCACCGTGACTTCGGTGCCCGCCAGTTGCTCCGGCGACATGTAGGCGGGCGTGCCGCTGCGCACGTCCCCCTGCAGTTGTTCCGCCAGCCCGGCCAGTCCGAAATCCATGATCACGATTTGGCCGCGCCCGTCGATCATGACGTTGGCCGGCTTCAGATCGCGATGCAGTACGCCCTTCTCGTGCGCCGCCGCCAGGCCCATGCAGAGCTTGCGCGCCGTCTCTACCGCCTTGTCCGCCGGCAGACGGCCGATCCGCCGCAGCAACTGCCCCAAGTCCTCGCCATCGACGAATTCCATCGAGATGTAGTGCAGGCCCTCGGCAACGCCGACATCGTACACGCGGCATACATTCGGATGGGTCACCTGCCGCGCCACGCGGACTTCGTTGTAGAACCGTGCCAGCGCGCGTTCATCGGAGGCCGTAGTCTCGGGGAGGAATTTCAAGGCCACCGCCTGGCCCAAAGCCAGATCCGTAGCGCGATAGACTTCCCCCATCCCGCCGCGGCCCAACAGCCCCGCGATCCGGTAGCGCCCCGCAATCACCGTGCCCGGCAGGAACCGTCCCTCGTCGACTGTGGTGGTAGTGCTCAGGTGCGGCACAGTTGCGGAACCTGGTCCGTGAGATGAACCTCCCGGGCCCAACACCATGGTCTCGGCCGACGTGGCATCCAGGGGAGCCGCGCAAGTGGCGCAGTAGCGGCTGTTATCCGCACATTCGCGAGTGCAGGCGGGACATCGAACCATATGAGTAGATCAATCTTAACCCAAGCCCCCAAGCAGAGTCGCACCCGTTAAGGGGCACGCAGTCCTGTCTTTGTGGGCGGACTTCAGTCGTTACAAACTTCTATCTCGTCCGAGCAAAGTGCGTCATCGCCGCCACATTATCGAGCGGAGCAGCCCGCGGAATTTCGCACCCAGCGCCGCAGATGTAAGCGGAACCCGCCTGCGCGCAGCAAATCGCCAACGCGTCGTGCACGCCCTCGGGAGTGCTATCGCGGAGTTCGTCCCTGTCAGACTCCTCGGGGCGGAAGACGATCCGGCGGGCAGTATCCAGGGCGCGGCGCAGCCTGAACGCTCACGAGGCGAGGCTGAGCAAGCGATCAGTCGAGGTATTTCAGGAAGAGCACCTCGTTGTGGACTTCGTTGTAAATCAGCTCGTCCACCATTGAGCGCGCCATGAGGATCCCGAAGCCTCCCGGGCGGATGCCTTTTTCGTGGCGCACCGAGGCGCTCTGCACTCCCAGGCCGACCGGATAGCTCACCGCGGCGTGAGTCAGATCGTCGAACTTGAAGCCCTGCCCGGGATCCGCGATGCGGTACATCAAAGAACGGCGCGTGCGAATGAACGAAATCCGCACCTTGCGATTGGGATCGAGTTGCCCTCCCCATTCAATCGCGTTCATCAGCATTTCGTGGAAGACCAGTCCGATGTTGTCGCGAACGTCCTCCGGCAAGCCGGCATCCAACCTGGCAACAAAGCTCTGAATCCGCTCGGCCGTATTGCGCTCGCAGGGCAGCAGCAATTCCACCCAGTCGGGAATCGCGGAGAGCACTTCAATAGGAGGCACCGGAACGCTGGAGAGAGCGTTCTCCGCCATGTGAAGGAGTTCCCTCGGTTGCACCGGCTTTGAAAGGTATTGCCACGCCTGTTGGCGGACCGCAAGCAGCATGGTTTCGGAAGTATCGTCAGAGGTCATCACCACGGCCTTCGCGTTCAGTCCCTCCTCGCGCATCTTGGCGAGTAATTCCAAACCGTTGAGGCGCGGCATCCAGATATCCAGCAGCACCAGGTCGAAACTCTCCTTGCGCAAGCGGCGCAAACCGAGCAAGCCATCGCCGGCGGCCGATACTTCGTAACCCGCGCTCTTCAAGGTGCTGGTCAATAAGTAGCGGGTGGCACGATCGTCCTCCACCACAAGGATTCGCTTCATCGTTTCTTCCTCCCCATCGTGCTCAAGGTTTGCGTCAGCGCCGCCACCTCGGCTTCGAGGCGGCTCAAGCCTTCA
>JBDTPR010000672.1:0-4015 GCA_039932635.1 Candidatus Solibacter sp. | reverse complement strand
AGCAGTATCCCGAGGACAAGACGGAGCGCGATCTGGAGAAGCACTGCGCGCCGGCGATCCGCGGGCACATGCGCGATTTTCTGGGCGCGATTGCGACGCGCGGTAAGCCCGTGGCGGATATCGAACAGGGGCACATCTCGACGGCCTGCTGCGTGCTCGCCAATATGGCGATGCAGTTGGGACGTACGCTGGAGTGGGATGCGGCGGCGGGCAAGGTGGTCAAGGACGATGAGGCTAATAAGATGCTGCGGCGGCCGTACCGCGCTCCCTGGGTGCACCCTGAGGTCAATAAGGTCTAAGGGCGACTCGGGCTTTCACCGGAGACGCAAAGACGCAGAGTAAAACGCAGAGAGAAGACAATCTAGAGACGGAAATTCACCTCGATCTGGACTTCTACTGTGACCGCGTGGCCATCCTTGGTGCCGGGTTCAAAGCGCCATTTGGCCACGCATTCCAACGCCTTTTCATCCAGGCCCATGCCGAGGCTGCGCAGGACTCTCAGGTCGGTGGGGCGGCCGTCCGGTGCCACTTTCGCGTAGACCAGCACGGTTCCCTGGTAGTGCGCTCTGCGCGCTTCTTCGGTGTATTCGGGATCCACTTTGTGGATCAGCTTCGGTGCGAATGTGGAATTGGGCGGCCACCGGTCGAAGCCGTTCGTGCCGCGTAATGGCGCCAGGTAGACGCTGAGGTGCTTGCCTTCCGAGATGGCTTCGCCCTCCATGTCGCGCCCGCTCACGGTGAGTTGGAAGGCGAAAACATGGTTGGCGCTGTCCACCGCCTGGAATTTCAACTGGTCGCCTTGGAGGGAGAGTTTTTCTAGCGGCACCGGTGTGGCGGCGGAGGTGAAGGCGATTGTGCCCGAGAGTTCGGGGGCCAGTCGCTGCATGGTCAGGAATATCGGAATGGAAATGCCCTCCGCCGTCATGGCTCCGTTCCATTTGCCGGTGACTTCCGCCGCGGGGAGCAGCGAGGCCAGAAAGAAGATTAGAGTTCGCATCAGGGTACCTCGCAAACTGGCATCAGGATAGCAAAATGGTGTACCGCCTAGTAGAACCGCAGATTATCGATTTCGAGCCACGCGTTCCCCGCCGGGGGAGCGCTCAGTTCGATCAGCAGCGAACGCGCGTCCTTGGGATCCCAGGCCGCGCCTCCCGCGCGCCGCTTCAGACTCGCGAAGGGAATCTTCACCGTTTGCCACGCGGCGGCCGGCGTAAATGATGTGGTGAATGGGTCGTTGCTGCGCACATGATAGGCCGGCATCAGCACACGCGCCGCGGCCTCCCCGCGGACATCGAACGAGATCCCCGAGTATGCACTCAGGTCCGCGGGCAGGATGGCACCCGGTGTAAGCGGGAACTCGGCGCGCACGAAGGGATGCTCACGATCGGCCATGCGCGCGGTGATCAGCAGCGCGTGCCCGCCGCCCTCGCGCACTACGGGCTGCATGATCATCGGCGAGTGATCGACGCCGGAATCGGTGGCATTGACGCGCAGGGTGCCAAGTTGCGTCCGTGCCGGATCCTCCATATCGTCGATCGGGGCGCCGACGGCTCGCGGCCTGAGCGCTGTCATCTCCTTCGACTGGATCGCCTGCTCCAAATCGGCGGGCACGAGTTCCTTCCCCGCCACAAAGACGCGGCGAGTATTGATCGCGTCGCCGATGCGCTCGTCGGGACGCCCCTCGATCAGCACGAGATCGGCAATCTTGCCCGCAACGATCGTGCCGCGGTCCCTATCGACGCCGAGGACGCGCGCGCTGACGCTCGTGCCCGCCGTGAGCGCCTGCGCCGGCGTCAGTCCCGCCTGCACCAGAAGTTCGAGTTCGCGCAGCGTGGAGTACCCGTGATACGTGCCGGGCATACCGGCGTCGGTGCCGAGCGCGACGGGGATGCCCGCGTCGAAGAGTCGCTTCACATTGGTGGTGAGGTGCTGCCATCGCACTTTGCGCTCGGCGGGCATGGGCGCGGACGACGCAGCGGTGCGCAGCGACGCGCGCGCTTCGAGCTCGAGCAGCGCGGCCACGCGCGGCGGCGGCGCCGCGCCACCCTTAAATTCGTAGACGGCGAGCGTCGGAACATACGCCGTGCCCTTCGCCTTCATGAGCGCGATGAGTTCGGCATCCACATCCTCGTCGCCGATACCGTGGACCAGCACATCGACGCCTGCGGCGGCGGCGATCTTCGCCCCCGCCAGCGTCACCGTATGGGTAAAGATCCTGACACCGGCGGCATGCGCGTCATGCACAATCGCCGCGAGGGTTTCCAGATTCATGCTGCTCAGGTTGGGCGCGGTGTTGTAACGCCAGCCGTCCGTGAAGACCTTGATGATATCGGGCTTATAAGAGAGCGCGATCTTCGTCTGAGCATGCGCCTGCTCGGGCGTGGCGGCGGTGAGCGTCATGAAATCACCCCATCCGGCCTCGGTGCCGTGCCCGCCCGGAGTGCTCATGCGCACGGCCATGTTTACCCGCGGACCGGGCAGCACTCCATCCAGCAAGCCTCGCATGGGAGCGAACATCTCGCCATTGGTGGCGTAGTCGTTGACCATGGTCACACCGCAGGCGAGGTAGGCCTTCAGGCTCTTGCCCCAATCGCCGGAGAGTCCCGTAACGGCCGATGCCGAGAGGTGCGTGTGCAGGTCGAATAGCCCCGGCAGCAGCGTCTGGCCAGCCCCATCGATTACGCGCGCTCCCGCCGGGATGGCCGCATCCGCTGACACCGTTTCGATTTTCGCGCCATTGATGACCACCGTGACCTGGCGCGCAGGAGCGCCGGTGCCATCGAACACTCGCGCGCCGCGAATGACCACGGTTTGCGCGCTAAGGACTTGGGAGAAAATGAGGACCGCAAGGAGACGCATGATCTCCGGATCGTATCACGGCGAGGTTGTGGGACAGGGTGAGGCCGGCCTTCGGCCGGTGCACCGACTGAAGTCGGTGCGCAGACTGAAGTCTGCCCCACAAAGGAAGCGCTTAGTGCGTCATCGAATACACGACGTAGTTGATGCCGATGCGAATACCGAGCGCGGAGAATTTCTGGTCGTAATACGGATTGTCGGCGTGCTCCCATGAATCGCCGAGGTCCATATTGTGGCAGATGGCCACCATGAGACGGCCTTTATCGTCAAAGATGCCGCGCCAATGCTCCGGACGCCCGGATTCGTCCATTTCGTAGGTCCTGCCGCTGCGTAAGTATTGGGCGCCGGGGACCTGGTATTTGTCGTCCAGATCGTAAATCACGTGAAAGATGGCTTCCTTACTCTCGAGATCGACGATCGGGCGGTCCGGGAAGACGCGATGCATGCTCTCTTCGAAAACTTGCCACTCATTGTCCGCATGGAAATCGTCGCACATGAAAAAGCCGCCGCGCAGCAGGTATTCGCGCATCGCCTTCGCCTGAGCGTCGGTGAGTTGCCAGTGGCCCACTTCCACCGCGTAGAGGAAGGGCCAGTCGTAGCCCTCGCCGTCGTCGAGATTTACGGGTTGTTCGACGCTGCGCGCGTTGACGCGCGTGAGGCGGCGCACGGCTTCGGCGAAGTGGCGGTCGGAACGCGGATAGTCGGTGGTCCAACTGGAATACCCCTGGGTCCAGCTACCGCCGCCGCCGAAGCCCCTGCGCCCGAAGCCCCTGCCGCCGTACTGGGATTGCGGATACATCAGGCGCGCGAAGACCCACTCGGCTTTGTCCATGTAGTCTTTTGGCAACGGGAAGTCGCCGTACTCGCGGCCAGGGTACTCGCGGAAAGGCTTCTGGAACGCCATCAACGATGTCAGTACCAGCAGTATGCCCGCCGCTGCACGCCCTACCCGAGTGAAAGTCATCCGGTTGCCTTCCGTGAGCATAACACCGACGAGCGCCGGATGTTTCCCGTTATCGCAGCGCCGCGAACTTGCGCGCGTCGCGCGACCACTCCGTGCAGGATTGCAGCGTGGTCAGCAAATCCTCCGGCCCGGCGGCGACACTCCACATGGCACGGTGCTTCTCGTCCATGAAGCGCTCGTCCACGCAGCGTTGCA
>JBDTPR010000671.1:0-4017 GCA_039932635.1 Candidatus Solibacter sp. | reverse complement strand
TCTCCAATCTGCGCCTGCTTTGGCGCAATAAGAACTACTACGCGACTGGCGCTCCCGAGAAAGAAATCAGTGCCGGCGCCACGCTCGCTGCCATACAGGCGGCCGTGAATCAATCGGCATTTGGATTCGTACGCGAGGAGTAATGAATCCAGGACTGGTCGTAAAACTGCGACCCGCCGGTCCCTGGCGTATCGGGCCGGATTCGGGCGCTCGCAACCGCGTGGACGTCATCTACCACAGCGACTCGCTCTATAGCGCGGTCACCAGTGCCATGTCGCGCATGGGCATGCTGGACGCATGGTTGGATGCCACGGCGCGGAGCCAGGCGCCGGCCGTATGTTTTAGTTCCTGCTTCCCATTTACCATCGATGCCGCGTTCGTGGTGCCGCCGCGTACACTCTGGCCGCCCACTTCGCCCGCCGCGATGTCCGCGCGCGTACGTTGGAAGAGCGCGCGCTTCATTCCACTCACTATGGTGGAATCGATATTGTCTGGTAGGAAGTTGAATGAGAATCAGTGGAGCGTCGACGGCGCAAGCGGCTGTCTGATGCCGGTTGGTAAGCCGGGACCGTTCCGCACAAGTGTGCGCTGGAATGCCGCGGTCGATCGTTTGAGCGGCGCGAGCGAACGGCACGCCACCGCGTGTATCGAGTTTCGCGAGGGCTGCGGCTTGTGGACCGTCGTCGGGTTCCGCGACGAGGCGGCGCGCGACGCGTGGCAGGAGCAGGTGAAGGCTGCTTTCCGGTTGCTGGCCGATACCGGCTTCGGCGGTGAACGGTCGCGCGGCTGGGGCCGTGCGGAGACGCCCGAATTTGTCGCCGGCACCTTGCCGGGATTGATCATTGAGTACAAGCCCAAGGCGCAGTCGCCGGCACCGGTGGAGGAGCCCGAAACTGAGGATGCGCCGCCCGTGACGGAGCCTCCGGTAGACGACCCCGATAGTGCTCCGGTGCCGCCTATCGAAGAAGGCGCTGCGCCGGAGTTAGCCTCGATTGCCGCCGAACTGGATGCTACACTTGCCGCAGAGGCAGTTGTACCGGCCGCGGAGCCTGAAGCGGCAACCGTGGAGCCGGATGTCGAAACGAACCCAATTCCAGCGGCGGAGCCTGAAGCGGTAGTCGCGGGGCCGGATGTCGAAACGAACCCAATTCCAGCGGCGGAGCCGGCCCTTTCGGACGCCCCCGTCGAAGCCGCAAAGCCCATCGAGGCCGCGGTGATCGCCCCTCGGCCGACCACCCCAATGCGCGTGGCGCCCGAGCCCGAACCCTTTATCCCCGCTCCCATTCCCAGCAATTTGACCGCTCACTGGCTACTCTCCCTCTTCACGCCGGCGGCGGAAGATGCGGTCGATTGGGGCCGTGGCAACTACGCCGTACTAGCCCGCGGCGGCCGAATCGAAAGCCCTTCGCTGGGCAGCGGTGAACTCAAGAAACAGATTCAGATGGTAACCGAAGGCTCCGTTCTCTATTCGGATGGCGTGCCCATGGGCGCGGCCTCGGACGTGGCGCCGGACGGGTTCGCCCACCCGGTGTTCCGCGCCGGCTTCGCGCTGGCCATTCCGCTACCGAAGGTGCATTGATGCGCTACCGCCTCACATGCCTTACCCCGCTGCTGGTCGGCGACGGCCGTAAACTGGCGCCCATCGACTACATGGTCTGGAAGGACCAGGTCAACGTGCTCGACCAGTGGCGCATTTTCCGTCTCCTGGCCAAAGGTCCGCGCCTCGACAGCTACCTCAATCAGCTCAAGAACGCCGAGAAACTGGACTTCGCCACCTGGGGTGGCTTCGCCCAGAATTTCGCCGGCCGCCGCATTCCCTTCGAGAATGCCGCCTCCTCGAACTACTGGAATCGGGCACAGGGCGACAGCCTGCACATCCCGACTTTTTCCGCCGGCGCGAGCGGCCAATATCTTCCCGGCTCCGCCATTAAGGGAGCCCTGCGTACCGGCATGGTCTTCGCCCAATGGCGCGACGGCATGCTCCAGGACACCCTGGCCAAAGTCAAACAGGAGCGCGTCCCGCGGCGTCCTGCCGAGGCCGTCGAAGAGCAGGCGCTGGGCTCCGGCGGCACCAACAAAATGCGCTTCGTCGGCGCCGGCGATTCCGACACGGTGACCAACGCCGATTTCAAAGTCTACCTGCTCCGCACCTCCACCTTACAGCCGCGCGGCGGCAATTTTGCGCTGGGCTGGAAGCAGAGTCCACGGGGAGCGGTGGATGGCGCGCGTCCCGACGACAGCACACCAACCTTCGCTGAAATGGCGTCGCCCGGCACGGTCTTCCGCGGCCACTGGGACGAGAAGGACTTCTTCCTGCAGCCCGAGGTGCGGCGCACCCTGCGCTGGCCCGAATCCTTCGGTCGCGCCAAGATCTTCGAGGCCGCCAACATCTACGCGTCGGGCGTGCTGGCATTGCAGCGCAACTACGCGTCGCTCGCCGGGATGGGTTTGCTCGACCGCAGCCTCGACGAATTGGAACAGAAACTCGCCAAGGCACGCGAAAACGGCACCTGCCTGATTTCCATGGGATGGGGCGGCGGACTGCTCGCCAAGAGCGCCTGGCTCGACACCACCAACACCGACTACCGGCAGATTCTGCAACAGTTCGCGATCTACAATCGCGCGCTGTCCACCAACCTGCCCTTCCCCAAGACCCGCCGCATCGTCTTCCTGGGGAATCGCCCGGCGACCCTGCCTGGTTGGGCCGAACTCGCCGTCGAAGAGTAGCCCGCGATTGCAGATCTAATCCGTTGGCTATACTGAAAAGGCGGATTGTGCCATGGCCAAGGAATATATCGAGCAGCGCAACGGGGGCTACTTTATCGAAGGTACGCGCGTCTCGTTGGACTCAGTGGTCCACGCGTTTCTCCGAGGAGAGTCCCCTGAGGGGATTGCGGAGTCATTACCCGCGTTAGGGCTTGAGCAGATTTTCGGCGCTCTAACCTTCTACACTGCCAACCGGGATGCAGTGGACCAGTACCTGAATGAGGGGAAGCGGGAGTTCGAGGTTCTTCGACACGAGGCACAGCGAAGAAATCCGACGCTTTACGCCAAACTCTCCGAGGCCCGCCGACGAAGTCAGACGCCCAGTGTATGAGGCCGCGCTTCCAGGCGGATGCAGACCTCAACCACAAGATCTTACTCGGCCTTCATCGGCGCGAACCGTCCATCGATTTTCTGGGAGCCTGCGACGGGGGCGTCGTAGGCGTCGCCGATCCTGAAGTCCTCAGGATTGCTGCGGAGTCTGCTCGTATTTTGGTTTCTCATGACCGAAAAACAATGCCAGCTCACTTCGCGCGGTTTCTGGAGGAGCGATCGAGTCCGGGCGTGATCATCGTATCTCAGGAACTCGACATCGGCGCGGCGATCGAAGATCTGTTGTTGATCTGGGCAACCACTGATGCCGAGGAATGGATCGAACACCTTGGTTTCGTTCCACTATAAGTCTTGGCGAATTCGGGTTCCCGTCGCCAACTACTTCTTCGCGGCCACACGCTCTACTTCGCGCATCACTCGCAGGGTATTGCCTCCGAGCACTTTCAGAATTTCCTCGTCGGACAGGCCGCGCTCCATCAGGCCTCGGACCAGATTCGGGATCTTCGAGATGTCTTCAATGTCCTTCGGGAAGAGGTCGTCCGCTCCATCGAAGTCGGAGCCCAGGCCCACATGGTCCACACCCGCGATCTTGATCACGTGCTCGAAGTGATCGAGCAGCCGGCTTAAGGGCAGGCGTCCCAATTTTGCGATGCGCTGCTCGTTGAGCTTGCGGACCGCGGGACCATTCTGCGAACGGTCGCCGAACTTCGGTGTCCTCGCGTCGATTGCGTCCTGCTCCTTCTGCAACTCCGGCAGTGCCGTCTCACGCTTCGCAAAGTCGTTATCCAGGAAGCCCTCGTAGAAATTGATGTGCACCACGCCACCCTTTTTGGCGATGGCGCGCAGCATGTCGTCGGTCATATTGCGCGGCGCGCTGGCCAGCGCCCGGGCCGACGAATGCGAGGCGATGATGGGGGCTGC
>JBDTPR010000670.1:0-4032 GCA_039932635.1 Candidatus Solibacter sp. | reverse complement strand
CGGTTTATCCCGACGATTGCGCTCCCTCACGGTCGCGGCTCTGATCCGAGCCGCGCGCGTCAGCAAGCGGTGTTCCTACTCCAAGATCAGATTACAAATGCGGTCCATCACGCCCCGCACCTCGGCAGCGGTGCGCCCGCCGTAATTATTCACCAGCAGCGAAAATGCCAGCCACGTGCCGTCGGCGCGCTGCAGATAGCCCGAGAGCGCGCTCACATGCGAGAGCGACCCCGTCTTCGCGTAAACCCGTCCCGCCGCTGGAGTGGACCCGAAGCGCGAACTCAGCGTTCCGTCCTGTCCGCCTACCGGCAGAATCGAAATCCATTTATCGCGCAGCGGTGAATCGTACATGTAGCGCAGCAGCTTGACTACGGTCGCGGGCGTCAACAAATCGAGGCGGCTGAGCCCGCTGCCATCCAGCAGGTTATAGGCGCCCGGCTCGATGCCGATTTCGCCCAGAAAGGCTTTCATCTCCGCCATGCCCGCCTCGAAGCTGCCCACGTTGCGGCGCGCCCGTCCCACCGCGCGCAGCAGCATTTCGGCATGCAGATTCTGGCTGACCTTCGCGGTGATGCGCAGATCTTCCAACAGCGGCGCCGATACGCGCCGCGCCAGTTCGATGCCCAACGGGGCCGCGGGCGGCTCGGCCTGCGAGAGGTCGCCCACTTCGTCGGGATAAAGATGTGCCGCCAACGCCGTCCCCGACACGGTCACGCCGCGGCGCTCGAGCGCGGTGCGCAAGGCCTGCGCCGCGAACTGCGCCGGATCCTCGACCGAAATCAGCAGATCCTGCCCGCGATCGCGCAGCGGCACCGTGCCCCACAACCGCGCGTCACGACTTCCAGGCAAACGCTCGAAGTGAATCCGCCGCTCGCCGCCCACTCCTACCGTGCGAACGCGATTCTCGATGCGGAAAACTTCGGCTGCCGGCAACAACGAGAGCGCCGCCGGACTACCCACGCCTGCTCCCGGCCCGACGTGCAGCGTCAACACATTGTCGTTGAGCGTCAACGCGGAAATCGGCGGCCCATCGTCGGACATCGGGTCGTCGATCCCCCAGCCCACCGCGTAGGGCTGCCAGACGTACCAGGTGTCGTCGCCAGTGATGTCTCCATCGACGCGCTTCACGCCGCGCGCCACAATCTGGTCCGCCAGGTCCTGGATCCCGGCCAGCGGATCGCCGGGCGCTGGTCCCATGCGATAGGGAATGGCGCGCGCGTTCAGATTGGGATCGCCGCCGCCCACCAATCGCAAGCCGCCGGAAATGCGGCCCGACGCGTCGGGCGCGGCATCCGCCAGGACGCGCGTCTGGAAAGTGTGGTCCGCTCCCAGCCTTGTCAGCGCCAGCGCGGTGCTGAACAGCTTGGCATTCGACGCGGGCACGAAGTAGTGCTCGGGATTCAACTCGTAAATGGTCTTGCCGCTGGCCAGGTCCACCACCTGCATACCCCAGAAAGCGGTGCGCGCCACTGGAGACGCGTCGATAACCTTTTGTATGCTCTCCGGCAGTCCGGCGGCTGAGACCTGCATCGCGGCCAGCAGTCCGGCCAGCAAAATCGCGGCGATTCGCTTCATCGTCCTGTCACCTTCGCTTCCAGCCAGATCAGCATCAGCAGCGCCATCACCAGAAACGTGCCGATCAGCGGAATCCCCATCACCACGCCGATTCCCCATATCGAAGCCGCATACCCGAGTGTCGCCGGAGCCAGCAGTCCGCCTACCAGCGCGAAGGAAAAGATGCCGTTGAAGAAGCCCGGATGGTAGTAAGGAAACCGCCGCCCGATGGCTTCCGCCACCAGCGGATAAATGCTGGCGAAACCCGCGCCGACGAAACAGACGCCAATCGACGCGCCGAACGCGTTGTCGGTCTTCACCAGCATCAGGCAGCCGAAGATTGCCGAGACCATGCTGGCCATAAGCAGGCGTCCGTGGCGTACCCGGGGCAGAATCGCGACGGCCACCAGGCGTCCCGCAATCAGGAAGACCCAGTAGAGCGCCAGCACCATCAGCGAACTCGATGGACTCAGCCCGATGCGCCGCGTCAGGAAGATCGGCAGCCATCCGGCGATCGACCACTCGTTGCCGAATTGGACAAACAGCAGCAGCGCGAACAGCACCGCTCCAGGACTGCGGAAATCCTGTAGCGCCTGCCGCATGGTGGGATGGGCGCCCCCCGGCGGCGTCGGGTAACTGCGCCGCGCGAAGATCCCGGCGTAGAATCCGGGCACCAGCGCCATGAACACCAGAATGCTCGGCACGGTGTAGGCATAAAAGGTCCCCGCCACCAGCAGGGTTGCCGCGAGGCAGCCGAGGCCGTAGAGAATCCCGCCCTTATTCACCGTCCCGGCCGCGTCCGTGTGATAGCCGCTCGACATGGCGTGAAACAACGCCAGATTGAGTAGTCCGGCCCCCGCCCCCAGAACCAGGAATCCGGCGACACGGAACCAATCGGAGACGGGCGGCGATACCAGGGCAAGGTATAAAAGCGCGACACAAGAGAGACCGCAGGAGAAAACCAAAAGAAAGGAGATGCCGCGCCGCTGCATGATCGGCAGGGCATACCGCGCCGCAGCCACGATTCCCACTGCCAGGCTCAGGAAGAAGTTCCCCGCCGCGACCAGGCTCGCTTCGTCGCGGTGATAGCCCCAGGCGGGCAGAATGACGCCGATCAGCGCCAGCAGAAAACCCGACACCAGGAAGCCGGAGAGGGCTCCGGATTTGCCAGCTACACGTGCGGGTTCAGTCTTGCTCGCGATGTCCACTGTTCCGATTGTATTAATTTCGCCGCTTTGGCGGGGTGAGAATCCACAGACTTCGGGAATTTGTAGATCGGCTCCCGAAAACCGTATGTCCTGAGAGTCCCGTCCTTTGCTTACAATCGTTTACGCGTGGCCCTCGAAGTGCACTTGGTGGTGCAAGTTCTATTTAGAGGTTTCGTCGGCTTTGGTGGGTTGCCTCCCGTCAGAGCATTCTGCCACCCCCCGCTCCGGACTTCATCTCCCCGGTAGCGGGGATTTTTTTGCCTCTGGTAAACTGGAATTTCCACCACATGACCGGACTTTACGCTCGTTACATGGACCAGTGGGAGCGCAAGCTCGCCACTCGCGACACCAATCGCGTGGTGCGTCCATTCGAATGGGGCACCGATTGGCTCAACAGCCTTGGCTATCCCGCTTGCCCAACTGACGCCAATGGCAACTCCAAGGAATGCGTGGACCGCTTCGTCACCGAAGCCGTCGCCAACTCAGAGCGCTTCTTCGGCTACGAGCCGGTCGGCGACTATCGACTGGAGGGCAGCCACCTGACGTTCACCAGCCCGGTACACACGCCGTACCCCGAGAACAACACGGTGCACGCCGAGTGGTTCCCCGCCCCCAATGACAAAGGCCGCGCGGTAATTGTCCTGGCGCAATGGAACTCCGGTCCGGATGGCCATGTTGGCTTGGCCAAGCTGCTGAATCGATTCGGAATTAGCGCACTTCGCATGACCAAGGCCTACCACGCCGAGCGCAAGCCTGCCGAGACCGCGCGCGCCGATTATCACGTTTCCAGCAACGTAGGCCGCACCATCCATGCCGGCCGCCAATCGGCCATCGATGTGCGCGCCTGCCTGGATTGGCTCGAAGGCAAGGGTTACGGCCGAATCGGCATCCTGGGCACCAGTCTGGGATCGTGCGTCGCATTTCTGGCCACCGCTCACGACCCCAGGATCCGCACCGGCATCTTCAACCACGTTTCGATGCACTTCGCCGACGTCGTGTGGACGGGCCTCTCCACCCAGAACGTCAGCCAGGCTTTCAACGGCAATTGCAGCCAGGAGGAATTGCGCAAATACTGGAGCGTGATCAGTCCCGCCAGTTACTTGCAGCGCTTCAAGGGCCGCGACCTGAAGACCCTGCTGATCTGGGCAAGCCACGACAGCACGTTTCTCCCGGTCTACTCCAAACAGGTGTTGGACAGCTTCCGTGAACTCAAAATCCCCCACACTGTCTTCAATTTACCCTGCGGCCACTACACCACCGGCCAGTTCCC